>JAMLIB010000030.1 GCA_023954415.1 Trueperaceae bacterium | reverse complement strand
GCCGACGTCCAGCCGCCCGAGCACAACTTGCCCAACCTCATCGCCCCGTTCGTGGGTCGCGACCAGGAGCTGCGCGACCTGGAGGCGCTACTCGAGCGCGGGGAGCGGTTGGTGACCATCACGGGGCTCGGGGGGATGGGCAAGACGCGTCTCGCGCTGGCCCTCGCCAGGCGGGTCGTGAAGGGACGCCGGTTCACTCGCGTCTACTTCGTTCCGTGCGGCGTCGAGAGGCCGGATCAGGTGCTGACCCAGGTCGCCGCCGTGGCCGCTCCGCGAACGGGGGCGCCCGCGCTGACCAGCTTGCGGCGGACGTTCGGCGACGAGAGCACCTTACTCGTGCTGGACGGCCTCGACCAGGTGGCCGGTGACGCGCAGCAGCTCGGCGAGCTGCTCGAGGCGTGCCCTCTCGTCAGGCTGGTTGTAACCTCGCGCGAGCCGCTGGGCTTGACTGCGGAGTCCCTCTACCCGCTGGACGGCCTGCCCCTGCCCGGAAGCGCGGCCGAAGCGCTGGCAGGCACCGGAGAGGCGAGCGGTCTGGACCTATACGTCCTCACCGCTCGCCGTTTCGACCCCCGGTTCGCCCTGGAGCAAGCGAACGCGAGCTTGGTGCTCGGCATCTGCACGCGCTTGGCCGGCGCGCCGCTCGGGATCGAGCTGGCAGCGTCGCTGGCCTCCGTCGTGTCGCCTGAGGAGCTGGAACGCGAGCTGGAGGCCGACCTCGACACGCTGGTCAGTGTCAGGTCCACGACCAACCCGCAGCACACCAGCCTGCGCGTCGTGTTCGAGCGCTCCTGGAGCCTCTTGAGCGACGCCGAGCGCGGCGCGCTGTCGGGTTGCTCGGTCTTCCAGGGCGGCTTCACGCGCGTAGCGGCCGCCGCGGTGCTGCGGCTGGACGTGCGGCTGCTCACCGCGCTCCTCGACAGGTCGCTCGTGTGGCGTGCGGGAGGGAGGTACGACTTGCACCCGCTCGTGAAGCAGTACGCGGGCGAGAAACTGAGCGAGCGGCCT
>JAMLIB010000029.1 GCA_023954415.1 Trueperaceae bacterium | reverse complement strand
AGGCTTCGTCGCGCAGGCGGATGCCGACGGCGGGCGGCGCTGGGTGCGCATCGACGCGGAAGCCGCCGAGGCGGCGGTCACCGAGGCCGTCTGGCGGGCCGTCTCTCCCCTCCTGGCTCCAAGCGAGGTCGGTCAATGAGGCCCTGGCTCACCCCCGTGCTTGCGGCGATCGCACTGGCGCTGCTAGCCTCTGGCTGCCGCGGCCGAGACTCCGAACGCCTTGGGGTGGAGATCGTCGCCCAGCACGCGCACGACCCGCAGGCGTACACGCAGGGCCTCGTGTGGCACGAAGGGACGCTGTACGAGAGCACCGGCCTACTGGGGCGCTCGAGCCTGCGGGAGGTGAGGCTTGACGGCACGGTACTGCGCAAGCGCGACCTCGCCCCCAATGTGTTCGGCGAGGGCCTGGAACTCGTCGGCGACGAACTGCTCCAACTCACGTGGCAGAACGGCGTGCTCCTGCGCTACGACGCGACCACCTTCGAGCCGACGGGAACGCAGCGCTACGCGGGCGAGGGCTGGGGCCTCTGTTTCGACGGCGCCACCCTGTGGATGAGCGACGGCAGCGCGAAGCTGACCAAGCGCGACCCCATCACGTTCGAGATCGAGGGGAGCGTCGAGGTGAGCCGCGACGGCAAGCCGCTGACCATGCTGAACGAGCTGGAATGCGTGGCCGGGTCGGTCTACGCCAACGTCTGGAAGACCGACGAGATCGTCAGGATCGACCCCGCGTCCGGAAGGGTGACCGGCGTTGTCGACGCGTCCGAACTCAGGCGCATAGCGGGCGTCACGGACCGCGACGCCGTCCTCAACGGCATCGCCTACGACGAAACCAGCGGCAACTTCCTCGTGACCGGGAAGTTGTGGCCCGCCTTGTTCGAGGTGCGTTTCATCGCCCCGTGAGCGCGCGGCTGGCAACGGCCGCCGCCCGAGCGTTCAGCGTCGGTACGGCCCGGCGTCAGCTCGAGGTGGAGCCGCCGCTCGCCACCGGCACCGGCGCGGAGCCTGAGCCGCCGGAGCCCGACGCCGAGGGCTTGCCCTCCGTGGGCTTGCTCTCCGCGGGTTTGCTCTCGTTCGACTTACCTTCGCCCGCCTTGTTCGCAGCGCTCTCCGAGCCGCCGGCGGCCTTGGCCTCCGGCTTGCCGGACGCAGGCTTCCTGATGTCGTTGACGTAGAACCCCGAACCCTTGAACGCGATCCCGACGGGCTGGATCAAGCGCTTCACGGCCGCGCCCGTCTCCGGGTGGACGGAGAGCGGGGCGTCGGTGATCCGTTGGTCGTACTCGAACGTCTCACCGGTATCGAGGTCCCGATAGAGGTAAGTGGGCATGGTTCCTCCGAGGCA
>JAMLIB010000028.1 GCA_023954415.1 Trueperaceae bacterium | reverse complement strand
GTCATCATGCCGGGTTGCTTGGCGGCGAGCTCGTGGCGGGCGCCCTGCAGGAAGACGAGCCCGCCGTAGAGGTACAGCACGGTGCCGAGCACGGGGTTGACCCACTCGGAGCCGGGGAAGCTTACCGCCTGGTAGCCGAACCAGGCCTGGAACTGCTCGCTGAAGTAGAGGATGGGCAGCGTCAGCACGAGCGCGACCCAGAAGCGGTCGCGGAACATCTCCGGCGAGTGGCCGGCGTGCTTGTCGTGCCCGCCGTGGCCGGCGTGCGCGCCGTGAGCGTCGTGCACGGCGTGGTCGCCGTGGCCAGCGTGATGACTGTGGGCGAGCTGGGCGTCGTGCTCAGCGTGGCGGACGTGCGGCTCGCTCTCTATCGCCTCGGTCCAAGGGTCTTCGGTGCTCGTGGCCGAGCCGTGGTGGTCGTGGTGATCGTGGTCGTTCACTTGGCCTCCTCGCGGGCGATGTCTGGCGTGAGGGCGGCGGGCGCGAGCGGGCGCGCTTGCGGCCTGAGGAAGTCGTCGGTGAGGCCGAGGGTCTCGTCGGTTAGGCGCATCGACTCGTCGGCGTCAGCGGTGGCGGTGAGGGCGCGCAGGGCGTCGATGGTTTCGGGCACCACGATGGCCTGGTTGTCGACCTGATAGCTGTAGTAAAGCTCGTTTCCCCCGACGGTGAGGACGTCCTCCCAGAGGGCGACCTCCCACATGTCGCCGCGCGGGCGGTGGAGGTCGCGCATCAGCTCGATGGTGCTGTTGAGCGCGACGATGCCGTCGCCCATGTGCATGAGGGCGATGCGCGGCGCGGCCCTGAAGGCGTCGAGCACCTCGTCCGTGGTCGCTTCGCGGGTGAGTTCCACGATCCAGAAGTGGCCGTGGCCCTGGGTGTGCGCCGCCTTGGCGGCGATGGTGACCACGTCGAGCTCGGGCATGACGGTGCGCGCGTCGGGCCCCTGGTGGCTGGGGATGACGCGTTCGGGCACGACGGTGTTCATGATGCCGGAGTGGTCCGACTCCCACGGGTCGGTGGCGCGGCGCACCAGCACCCCGCGCGCCTTCTTGAGCAGGCCGGCTTCGTGCAGTGCGCCCAGGGTGCGGACGGTGCTGGTGGTGTTGCAGGAGACGACGCGGGTGAAGTCGCGGCCGACGGCGCTGGCGTAGTTGGCTTGCGCCACGAAGGAGTGGCCCGTCACGTCGTGCTTCTCGCCGCCCTGCAGCGCCGCCTTCACGCCCGCGCGCCGGTAGAGCTCGAGGTTGCTGGCGCCGACGCCCTTGGGGGTGCAGTCGGCGACCACGTCCACGCGCTCCAGGAGCGCGGCCAGCTCGCCCTCCACGGGGATGCCGGCGGCGCGCATGGCCTTCGCGGCTTCAGGCGTGGAGGCGTAGACGGGGATGCCCTGGAGGGCGGCCGTCTGAACGCGGTAGTCGGCGACCACGTCGGCGACACCCACTAGTTCCATGTCGGGCTGCAGGCGCACCGCGTCGGCGATGCGCTTGCCGATCACGCCGTAGCCGTTCACCGCCACGCGCGTTCTGGTCTGGGTCGTCATGGTGTCGTCCTTTCCGGGCTCGCGCCCTGGGGCGTCAGGCGAGCGCCTGGCTGATCGCCGTCAGCAGCTCCTCCTTGCGGTCGTAGGAGGGGCGCAGGAACACGAGCGTCAACGTGGTCCAGTCCTGCACGGCGGCGATCTCCTGGCCGCCGTCCTCGAGCTTGAGGTGGGGGTAGGCGCCGTACTCGACGAACATGCCGAAGCGCGCGGCGGTCTGCTCGAGCCGCTGGAGCTTGGCGTCGTCGAAGCGCACCACGTAGGGGAGCTGGAAGGCGGGCTTGCCGCAGCTCCCGCCCACACCCAGCATGGGCAGGCCGGCGAGGCTCGGGAGGTCGTGCTTGCCGGCGCTGCGCTGCAGGAAGGCGTGGCGGTCGCGGACCAGCTCACGTGAGCCCTTGAAGCTGCCTACGAGCTGGCCGAGGGTGGGCGGTACGGTCTGCATGGCGTCTCCTTCGGGACTTGGGTTCGTCATGCCGTCACGCGGCGGCCAGCCGCGCTGCCGGCGCGCCGCCCGGGTGGGCGGCGCTGGTGATGGGGGGCGTGAAGTTGCGCAGGCGCAGGGCGTTGGTGAGCACGAAGACGCTGGAGAGGCCCATGGCGGCGGCGGCCAGGATGGGGCTGAGGATGCCGAAGGCCGGGTAGAGCACGCCGGCGGCGACGGGGATGAGCACGGTGTTGTAGAAGAACGCCCAGAAGAGGTTCTGCTTGATGTTGGTGATGGCCTTGCGCGAGAGGGCGAGGGCGTTGGTGATGCCGCGCAGGTCGCCGGCCATGAGCACCACGTCGGCGGACTCGATGGCGATGTCGGTGCCGGTGCCGATGGCCAGGCCGACGTCGGCCTGCGCCAGGGCGGGCGCGTCGTTGATGCCGTCGCCCACGAACGCCACCTTGCCGCCCTGCGCCTGAAGTGCCTTCACGGCCTCCACTTTGCCGTCGGGCAGGACCTCGGCCAGCACCTCGTCGATGCCGAGGCGCTTGGCGATGGCGCGGGCGGTGCGTTCGTTGTCGCCGGTGATCATCACCACGCGCAGGCCGAGCGTGTGCAGCGACTCGATGGCGGCGGGGGTGGAGTCCTTGATGGGGTCGGCGACGGCGATGACAGCGGCGAGCCGGCCGTCGACGGCGGCGTACAGGGGCGTCTTGCCCTCGTCGGCCAGGCGCCCGGCCTCGTTGGCGAACGCCGTCACGTTGACGCCCAGGCTGCGCATGTAGCGGTCGGCGCCCACCTGCACGAGGCGGCCGGCGACGCTGCCCTCCACGCCGTAGCCCGGCACCGCCTCGAACGCGTCGGCGGCGCTTAGGGGGGCGCCCTGCGCCTTGGCAGCGTCCACGATCGCCTGGGCGACCGGGTGCTCGGACGCCTGCTCCACGCTGGCGGTCAGGGCCAGCACCTCGAGCCGGTCGAAGCCCGGCAGGGTGACGAGGTCGGTGAGCTCGGGCTTGCCCTTGGTGAGGGTGCCGGTCTTGTCGAGGGCGACCTGCTTGGCCTCCTGCAGCGTCTGCAG
>JAMLIB010000027.1 GCA_023954415.1 Trueperaceae bacterium | reverse complement strand
CAGCATCGACCCGGACGCCCTCGCGCCGGGCGGCGGCGAGATCGGGCCACTCAACGCGGGCAACGGTACGGACAGCGGCGCCGGCTGCGTGGCGCCGACGGGCTTCGTGGCGCGGCTCTGGTTCCCGCTCAAGCAGTTCATCTCCCCCGTGCGCGACCAGGCGAACCGCGGAACCTGCTGGGCGTTCACGGCGATCGGCGCCATCGAGAGCCGCGAGCGCGTCCAGAACGCGAACCCCGTCAACCTCTCCGAGCAGTTCCTCGTCAACAAAGTGAAGAACGACTGGGCTGAGAGCGACTACTCGGACGGCTACAACTCGCTCACCGCCATCAACCTCGCAACGCAGCACGGTCAGGCGCTGCCGACGGAGAACGTCTGGACCTACAACACGGCGCCGAACCGGGCCGACTCGAGGGACGGCAAGGCGGAGTACTACCGGGGCACCTGCGACCCGTACGGCACCACGGGCGGCGGCTGGTGCTCCGAGACGGCCCACGAGAGCCCCGCCTACTGCACCACGGTCCTGATCTTCACCTACTGCGGCTACAAGACCATGACGTTCAGCGGCTCGGGCGTGGCGGCCGGCAAGGCCGTGCAGGTCTGGTCGTCCGGTCAGACGTTCAACCTCAACAACTACCGCAACCTCCTGGCGCAGGGGCACGTCCTCATGGCGAGCTTCCCGGTCTACGAGGGGTTCATGTCGGCGCCCGCCGGGGTCGTGTCGGACTATGCCAAGAAGTACATAGACGACAAGGGCAACCTCGTCGACGGCTCCTACGGTGGCCACGCCGTGCAGATCGTGGCCTTCTTCAGCAACGCCGACCTCTCGACCCCCTCCTACACCTACAACATCGGCGGGGGCGGGTACTTCGTCGTCAAGAACTCGTGGGGCTGCGGCGCGGGCGACGGCGGCTACTACTACGTGCCGGCCGACTACGTCACCAGCCGCTTCAACGCGCTCTACACGCTGGAGTTCGACTCCAAGCGCAGCGCCGCGTGGACGAAGGAGCAGACGAACCCCGGCAGCACCGAGACGCCTACCGTCACCATCAAGAACGCTCGTCCCACGGTCGACCTGCGCGTCGGAACGGACCTGGCCGGCTTCTTCAGCGTGACGCACTCCGTCGCCAGCTCCGTGAGCCTGACGGTGCGCTCCAGCGTGGACGGCTTGCTCTTCGACGGCGCGTGGAACACGGCGCCGTTCACCTTCCTCACGCCGCTCGTGCGCACCTTCACGAGCACGGGCCAGCGCACGATCACGGTGCGCGCCAGCTACGCCGGCAACGTGAGCGAGAAGACGTTCGTCGCGAACGTCGTCAACTCGGCGCCGTCGCTCGTCCTCTCGGGGGCCGGCACCGCGTACGTCGCCGAGGCCTACGCGATATCGGCGACCGTGTCGGACGTCAACGACGCCGGCACCGCCGCCCTCTGCACCCGCACGACCTGGAGCGTCACCTCGCCCGACGTGCTGAGCACGACGACGGGTTGCCAGGTGTCGGTCACGTTCGGGACGACCGGCTCCAGGACCGTGACGGCCACGACGCGCGACGCGGAGGGGCTCGGCACGACGAGGTCCCTGACGTTGAACGTGCAACCGACGCCGGTCAACCCTTACCCTCGGGTCACGGCCTACGGCGTGCAGGCGCGCCGGTTCACCACGATCGGGCAGCTCACCCTCTGCCTCAACAGCGCCGTGAGTTCCGGAGCCACCATCGACTTCGACGAGATCGGGTGCAACTTCGTTGGCGAGACGGGCTCGCACAAGCGCTACTCGGCGTACGTGGAGGTCGAGAACCCGGACAACGAGACGCTCACGTATAGCTGGCGCGTCTACGTCACGTACAGCGGCTCCGAGCACCTACTGAACAGCGTCACGAACTCGCCCAGCGCCACGTTCGCGCCCTACTCGCCAGGCAACGCCCTCCAGGGAACGGACGCCTGCCGAATCACCGTGACCGTCAACGCGCCCGACCCCTCCCGCAGCAAGTCCCTGACGGTGTGGACGGGTAGTTGCACCTACTTGAGCACCTACATCGGCTGAGGCGCGGCTTGCGGAGCGCGCCCTGCGCCTCGGCGGCGAGGGGGGAGCGTGGCGGGTGGGGGCGGTGGACGGTTAGGCGCTCGGTCCGCGCCGCCTACGACCTCGCCCCCAGTCCCGCCCTGAGCCTTTCCAGCTCGTGGGCGTCCAGCAGCTCGCCGACCTCCGCCAGCCGGCGCCGCGCCCGCGCCAGCGCCGCGGCGGCGCCGGCCGGGTCCCCCGCCCGCTCGCGCGCCTCCACCTCGAGGGCGGCGAGGCGCGGCTCGAAGGGGGCTACGTCCTGCAAGTACTGGGCCACGCGCGCGGCGTCGGCGGGTCGGGTCCCGATGGCGTGTCCGGCCACGCGGGCGGCGACCTCGATGAGGCGCGCGGCCACGCCGTCCTCGCGAGCCTCCGGCACGTCCTTAAGGAACGGCCCGCGCCAGGCCACGAGCGCCTCGGTCGCGCCGCCGGCGAGTTCCGCGGCGTGCTCAGCCGTCACTCCCCCGTCAGCGCCACGACGTCCGCCGCTCCCGGCCGCGGCCAGGAACCGTTCGGCATCGGAACCCACGGCCGCGCCGATGGCGTAGCCCCCGGGGGTGCGGGTCACGACCAGCGTGCCGTATCTGCGCCGCACCTGGTGCACGAGCTGCTTGAGGGCACGCACGGCGTCCGGCTCCGGGATGCTCGGGTAGAGGGCCTCGACGAGATCGAGGTCGGTCACCTCGGACCTTTCGTCCATGCGCGCTTGCAGCAGGCAGGCGAGCAGCAGGCGGCGTTGCTCGCCCTTCACGGCCTCGCCGCCGCCGATCGGCCCAAGCCGCATGTCGCCAAGCACCTCGAGCAGCAACTCGGCGCCGCCCGCGGCGGTCGGCGCCTGCTCGTCCGCCACCGGGCCGCTGGCGAGGAGGCCGGGGAACGTACGGCCGACGAGCGCGCGCCCCACGCCGAGGCCGTGGTCGTCGAACCATGCCAAGGCTTCCGCGGCGGCCGCCTCGTCGCCTTCGGCGGCGGCGAGGTCGACGGCGACCTTGTTGGCTTCCAACGCCAGGCCGCCGCCGCGCGCGACCGCCAGGGCGGCGCGCAGCTCGGCGGTCGCGGCTCCGGCGTCGCCCCCGGCCACCAGGGCCAACCCCCTGGCCCAACGGGCGCGGCACTCGTCGACGGGCGAGGCGCCCGTCTCCGGACCGAGCGCCGTCATCTCCTCGGCCAGCGCCAACGCCTTCGCGCCGTCACCCATACGCGCACTGGCCGCGGCCGCGTCGAAGAGGATCTCGCGCACGACGCGCGGGCCGCTCGTCTCGCGGGCGAACTGCAGGGACCGCTCGGCGTAATGCCAGGCCAGGAGCGGCTCGCCGCGCGCCAGGTGCAGCATCGACGTCATGGAGAGCGTGTTGACAAGGAAGCGCGACGGGCCGTAGAGCTCCTGCGTCTCGAGCGCCTCCTCCAGCAGGTCCTCGGCCTCGGCGAAGCGGGCTTGGTCGATGCGCAGCTCCGCGAGCGCCGCCTGCGCGAAGGCGTAAGAGCGGCCGTCGAGGGTCTCGCTCCGTAGCCGCAGGCACTCCTCCAGGCTGGCGTTCATCTCCTGGAAGCGGGAGAGCTGCTTGAGGAACGCGGCGCGGTTGAGCAGGGCGGTGCTGAGGAGCCGCGGTCGGTCCAT
>JAMLIB010000026.1 GCA_023954415.1 Trueperaceae bacterium | reverse complement strand
TACTACAACCCCTACCGCCGCAACGTGAACCCGTTCCGCGCCTCGGGCGACGTCTACGGCGTCGTCTCCTACGAGGTCGACGGCGTGCCCGTCTCGGTCACGGTGGACGCGCGCGCGATCATCGGCGTGCTGCCCGACATCTCCCTCCGCGTCACCCCCGAGAACCTCGTCTACAACTTCCTCAGCCCCTCCGAGCTCGTCATGAACGTGGCCGCCACGAACTACGTGAACGGCCCCGCCCAGACGGTCCTCACTGTCGACGCCCCGGCAGGCTGGACCGTCGAGCCCGCCTCCGTTGCCTTGAGCTTCGACCGCAAGGGCGACGCCCGTGGCGCCAGCTTCACCCTGATCCCGGGCGAGGGCGTCGTGGAAGGCGCCTACGACTTCGCCGTCCGCGCGGAAGGCGACGCCTCCAGCACTGACTACACCCGCGTCATCAGCTACGAGCACACCGGCAAGACGTACCTCGTGAGCTCCGCCTCCGCCAACGTCCAGGCCCTCGAGGTCGCCTTCGATCCGAACCTGCGCATCGGCTACGTCGACGGTGGCTCCGACCGCGTGTACGAAGGCCTCCGCCAGATCGGCATGAACGTCGATCTCCTCACCGAGGACGACCTCACCACCGGCGACCTCAGCAAGTACGACTCCATCGCGGTCGGCATCTACGCGTACCGCGCCCGCCCCGACCTGTTCGCCGCTAACCAGCGCCTCCTGCAGTGGGTCGAGGACGGCGGCAACCTGCTCGTCCAGTACCACCGCCCCGCCGACGCCTGGGACCCGGAGTCCGTGCCGCCGTACGAGATCGAGCTCGGCCGCGTGTCGCTCCTCTCGCGCGTCACGGCCGCCGACGGCGAGGTCGAGTTCCTCGAGCCCGAGAACCCGATCATGACCACCCCGAACGTCCTCACCCAGGCCGACTTCGACAACTGGGTGAAGGAGCGCGGCCTGTACTTCGCGCAGGAGTGGGACGAGCACTTCACCCCGCTCTTCAGCGTCACCGACAGGCAGTGGCCGGACACGTGGGACGAGCTGCCCTTCCTCGGCTCCATGCTCACGACCGACTACGGCAAGGGCCGCTACACCTACACGAGCCTCGTCCTCCACACGGAGATCGAGAACAACGTGCCGGGCGCCTACCGCATCTACGCCAACCTGCTCACCCCGCCCGCGCAGGAGTGAGGCAGATCTGACGCCCTAGCGGGCGCAAGAAGAAGCCGCCGGCCCTCGAGAGGGGGCCGGCGGCTTCTTCGTTACGACGGGGTGGAACCGGCTGTCAGTCGCCGCTGCCGTTCGACCGGCGCGCGTTGTCGGCGATGACCCGGGTGTTCTCCGCGATGCGAAACAGCGCTATGACGACCTCGAGGCCCATGCGCGCGAACACCACGTAAAGGATGAAGCCGACCACCGCGAGGAGCAGGCCCAGGAGGACGCCGGCGCCCCCGAACGTCGTGGAGGCCGTCGTGAAGACGCCGATGGCCGCGATGCCGGCCATGACGATGCTGAGCACGAAGATGATCCGGATGATGCTCGGCGTCACGTACTGCGTGAACGACATGTCGAAGAGCTTGGAGAAGAACGACTGACTATCCATGCTTGAGGCCTCCGATGTAGTTATTCGCCGCAGCATAAAGGCCGGGCCGGCATTAGCGCAGTGCGATTGCCGTCTTGGCCGTAATACACCCCGACGCCCTCCCGTATAACCGGCGCATAACCGAGCGCGGGCGAACATCCTTGGCATGTCATCGAAGACGCGCGCGTCCTTGGAGCCGGCGGTCTCGTACCGGATCTGCCCTGTCTGCGCCCGCGCCACCCCGAGTTCGGCCGGTGAGAACTACTGCCCCAACGACGGCGCGGAACTGCTGCGGGCGTGCCCGAGCTGCGGAGCCCCCATCGGCTCGCCGTTCGGCGAGTACTGCTCCGCTTGCGGGGGCCGGCTCTTCGCCCACGAGGGGCGCGAACCGCAGCGGCACTGACGCCCGGTGGGCGGCGGCCTATCATGTGAGGGGCCCGGGGGTCGTACGCAGAGCCCCGAAGGACGACCCTTTGCCGGATCACCGCTCGAACCACCACGCCGCCAGCCCCGCCGACGACCGCTTGGAGCAGCTCCTGGCGCGCCTGCGGCCGCTCGTCTCCCGCCGGAAGGGCGCGGCCGTGGCCTTGGCCGGGCCGCCCGGCATCGGCAAGACCACGTTGGCTGCCCAAGCCCTTGGCAGCGTCGGCTGCCGCTACCTCAGCCTCCCGGCCAACGTCGGCCTCGCGCGGTTGGTGCGGGAGCTGCCTCGCCCGGACGCCCTGCCGGCGTGGGCCCGGCTCGGCCTGGAGCGCGCCGCGGGCGGCGAGGCGGTCGAGCAGGCGGCCCTCGTCGGTGCCGTCTCGGCCGCGCTGCAGCGCAGCGCCCCCTTCGTCTTGCACGTCGACGACCTGCACGAGGCGCCGCCGGAGCTCGCCGCCATGCTCCACGTGCTGGCCGGCGCTTGCAGGCGCAGCCCGGGCGTCGGCCTGCTGGTGGCCAGCAGGCAGTTCCACGGCGAGCCGTTCGACGAGCTGTGGCTCGAGCCGCTCGGGGAGGACGCCGCGTCCGCGCTCCTTGGAGCCACGCTCGGTGGCCCGGTCCCGACCGCCGCCGCGGAGTGGGTGTACGCGCGCGCCGGCGGCAACCCCCTCTTCACCCTCGAGTACCAGCGGCAGCTGGCGCGCGGCGGCTTCCTCTGGAGCGACGGGCGGCGGTGGAACTGGCGCGAGCCGCAGGCGGGCGTACGGCCGGCGCGCGTCGAGGCCGTGCTGGAGCACGTGGTGGCGCACGCCAAGGGCGACTCGCCCGCGGCCGCGGCGGCCGTCGAGGCCCGCGCGCTGCTCCCGGGCGGCGAGCCGGACACGCGCCTCTGGGGGGCGGTTGCCGGCCTTACGGACGCCGAGCTGGCGGCGCAATCCGCCCGCTTGCATCGACTGGGGCTCCTGAGGCGCGGCGACTTCTCGCACGGGCTCGTTCGCGAGCTCACGTTGGCGACCCTGCCCGCCGGCCGCCGCAAGGAGATGGCGGCGCGGGCCGTGGCCAGCCTCGGCCCCGACCCCGTCACCGCGGCGCACTTCGTCGAGGAGGCCGGCCTGCCGGCCGGTCAGGCCCTCGACCGGCTGCTGGCCGCCTCGGCCGCGGCCCCGTACAAGGCCGACAGGGCCAGGCTCCTCGCGCGCGCGGCGCGGTATGCGCAGGGCGAGGAGCAGACCCGCCTGGCGTACGAGGCCGCCACGCTGCTGATCGACTTCGACCTGCCGGCCGCCTTCTCACTCCTGGAGCAAGCGGCGCGTGGTCCGGGCGCCGAGCTGCGCATGGTGCGGGCGCACGCGCACGCGCTGGCGCGCCAGGGGAGGCTGGACGCCGTGCGCGACCTGGCGGCCGGGCTGACGGCTGCCGGCACGCCGGCGTGGGACGTCGCCGACCTGCTCGTCACGAGCTTCAACGCCGCCGGCGACCACCGGTCCGCCCTCGAGGTGTGGAGGACCAACCCGCGACTGAACGAGAGCCCCGACTTCGAGCTGCTGCGCGCGGCGGCGGCCTCGGCGCTGGCCACCGGCGACATGGGCCTCGCCGAGGAGCTGCTGGCGCGTGGGGCCGGTGGCGACGTGAGCGACGAGCTGCGCTGCGAGTTCATATCGCTGCGGGCCCTCGTGGCCTACCACCGAGGCGACTTCGAAGCGAGCGAGGCGATCATCGGTGAGGCGGTCCGCCTGCTAAGGGGA
>JAMLIB010000025.1 GCA_023954415.1 Trueperaceae bacterium | reverse complement strand
GGAGTGCCGGCGCGGTCATCCGAGCCTCTGCACCGACCGCGGCGAGGCGTTCTTGCAGCCGGGGGGCTTCGCCGAGTACCTGCGCGTCCCGCGGCCGTTGGCCGACGCGGGTCTGCACCGCATCCCCGACCACATCCCCTACGAGGTGGCGAGCCTCGCCGAACCGCTCGCCTGCTGCGTCCACGGCCTGGAGGCCCTCTCCCTCCCCCAGGACGCGTCCCTGCTGATCATCGGTGACGGGCCGATGGGCCTCATGCAGGCCGCCATCGCGCGGTCGTTCGGAGCGGCGCGGATCACGCTCGTCGGCCTCACCCCGCAGCGCCTGGAGTACGCGCGCGGCGTGGCCGACGTGGTCATCGACGGCTCCTTGCAAGACGTCGAGGCGGCGCTGCGCTCGAGCGCGGTGGGCGAGGTCGACGCCGTCATGGTGTCGGTGGCGAGCCTCGACGCGCTCGCCCAGGCCATGAGCGTCGTCGCCAAGGGCGGGACCGTCAACGTCTTCGCCGGCATGCCGAGCGGCGCCACCTACCCGGTCGACCTGAAACGCGTGCACTACGACGAGGTGAGGTTGGTAGGAACGTTCGGCTTCGGGCCTCGGGACTTCGTCCGCGCGCTCGACCTCCTAGGCGACCTCGAACCGCAGCTCCGGCGGCTCATCACCCACCGTGTCGGGCTCGAGCAGGTCGAGGACGCCCTCCAGAACGCCGCGCGCCACGCGGGCGTGAAGACGGTGGTCATGGGACCGGCGCGGGAATGAGGGCGGTTCTCGCTCCGATCCACCGGCCAGCGCGTCCCTCAGCGGCACCGCGAAGCGCCCTGCGGCGCCATGCCCGGTCCGGTCTCGAGAGCCTCAGCCTCCGCCGCCACCTGCGCAGCGACCTCCACGACGTCCACGAGCTTCGCTAGGCCGCGTTGGTCGTTCAGCCGCCCGGTGAGCTGCGCGTCAGGATCCAGCTCGACGACGTAGAGGGGCTGCCGAAGCTGGTGGCTGGACGGGTCGAAAGACAAGGGCGTCGCCTTCCCGACCTCGAACCGCGCCTCGGGGCTCCCCAGGTACGCCGCGATGGCCTCGGGCAGCGTCGAGCCCGCGGCGACGGCGGCGTCGTGGAGGATCGTGACCGCGGCGTAGGCCGCCCACGCCGCCGGGTCCATCGGCTGCCCCCAGCGCGCCACGAAGCGGTCGTTGAGCGCGTCAGCGGCGGCCTCGCTGCCAGACCGGCCGGCAGGCCCGCCGTCACCCGCGCCATCACGCCCGCCGTCGCCCGCGCCGTCACCCCCACCGAGGGTCGCGTCCCACAGCGCCACGCGGAACCCTAGACCTTGCTCGCCCGCCCGCACGCGCATCGCCCCCAGGAAGTCGCGCGTCTGCGTGACGGGATACGGGTACGGGAGCGCCGCCACGTGCGGTCCGACGGACTCCTCCTGCGCCAGGAACGCGATCTGGTCTGGCGCGTTCACGAGCACCAGGATCAGGTCGGCGCCGCTACGCCGCACCGCCTCGAACACCGGGCCGTAGTCAGGCTGGCCCGTTATCACGCCCGTCGAGCCCGCGAGAACGGCGCCTGGGACGGCCCCGAGGGCGGCCAGCGCCGCGTCACGCAGCTCGGTCCCCTCCCCCGTCTCCTCGTACACGACGTACCACCGCGCGTAACCGTGGCCCGTGAACCAACTCGCCGCGGCGCCGAGGTACATGCCCGCGCCGGCCTCGACGTTGAACGTGCTCCTCAGGCACGCGGACCTCAGCGCGCTCGCGGGGGAGCCGATGTTGAGGAAGGGCACGCCCGCGCCTTCCGCGATGACAGAGAGCATGTCCGCCTGTCCGTCGCCCAGGCCCCCGACGAGCGCGGCGACGCCGTTGACGGCCAGGAGCCGCTCCGCGGCCCGCTCGGCCGCCTCGGCGCTCGGCGCGCTCGCCAACAGGAGCTCGAGGTCGACCGCGTCAGCCGCGGAACGGCTGTTGCTCGCCTCGGCCGCCAACTGAGCCCCCATCACGGCCGCCTGGCCCACCACGTCGTACAGCGATGCCTCCGGGACGAGCGAGACCCCGGTCCTGGTCGGGACCACGAACCCGACCCTCAGCGTCTCTTGGCGCCGCGGCATCCGGCACCCGCGGCGGCGTCAGCGGCTCGACCGGCACGTGGTAGCGCTCGACGACGGCCTTCGCACGTCGGCCCACCGCGCGGCCAGCGCGACGTTGAGGGCGTCGCGCAGGGCGACGTCGCCGGGCCGGACCGCGATCGTCATCGGGACGGTCATGGGCAGGCTCGTGGGGTCGAATGGGACGTTATCGGGACGACGGTGAGGTCGAGCCCGAGCTCGCCGGCGTAGTAGCCGACCTGCGGTCCTTCACGCCACGCCGACGTCGACATCGCCGTTGGCGACCGCCTTGACGATCTGCGCGAGGCGGTCGGGCGCGCCGTACTCTGCCCGGTACGCTGCGACGATGTTGGCGCCGAGGGCGTGCTCGACCAGCGACGTCTGGGGCGGGATGCCGTTTGGATCGCACGCCGATTCAGGTGCGCAGCACCGGATCGTCGAAGGAAGATATCTCGTAGCCTTGGTTCGGCCGGTGCCAGAGCACAGTCGCGGTAGTAGGCGACGGTCGTGAGGAGGTCCTCGTGCCCGTCGGGGGACTCCCATCAGCATACGTGCCGCCCGCGCGCAGCTCGAGCCGGACGATATCGCCGTTGAAATAGTGCCAGTCGTAGGTGACGCGCGCCCCCGGAGCTCGCCGGCCAGGGATGCGCTCGCCATCTCAGCCCGAACCTGCGCTCGTCGTCGCTCGAGAACGGCATCGAGCTGGGGTCGGCGCACACGCGCATCTTCCCAGCCGCCGGTCTGGGCGGCGGGGGATCGGCAGCCTGTGCGCCAGCGACTCCGAGGCCCAGCGCCATGATGGTCAGGAGCAGCGCGGCCCCTCGAAGCGCGTGAGCGGCAGACCGGTTCTTCATGGGTCTCCCCTTCGCTGACATGAGCGGGTGAGGTGGGCACTGCCCCCTCACCTGCTGAGCGCCGCGCTGATCAGCGCGGCAGTCCGAAGACGTACAGGAAGCTGCCGGGGCGCGTGTAGCGCCCGGTGTTGTCGGGGGCCGTGTCGGCCGTTACAACGCTGTTGGCCGGCGCCTTGCTCCCGATGACGGCGATGTACTGCCTGCCGTCCGTGCCCCGGAAGCTGATCGGCGAGGCGTCGAACCCGCTGCCGGTCCGGAACGACCAGAGGATCTCGCCCGTCTGCGCGTCCAGTGCCCGGAAGGCGCCTTGGTTGTCGCCGCCGAAGACCAGGTCGCCGGCGGTGGACATGATGGGCCAGCTCAGGGACTGGTTGGACTTGATGTTCCACGCCTGCTCGCCCGTCGCGGGGTCCCAGGCCTGGATCTGGGCCGTCCAGCCGCCGGGGCCGGTCGAGCGCGCGCCGAACGTCTCGAGGACGTAGCTCTCGCCCGGGGTGTACTCACCCTCGGTGCCCGTCATCGTGCTGCACGTGTTATAGGCCTGGAAGTAGATGAGGCCCGTCTTGGGCGAGTAGGTCGTGTTGTGCCAGTTGCCGATGCCGAAGGGGCAGACCACGCCCGTCTCGGTGCCCGTGTACACGATCGCGTCGTCGTTGTAGACCGGCATCCCGGTCTCCATGTCGATATGGTCGGCCCAGGTCACGGTCGT
Source organism: Trueperaceae bacterium (assembly GCA_023954415.1). Taxonomy (NCBI): domain Bacteria; kingdom Thermotogati; phylum Deinococcota; class Deinococci; order Trueperales; family Trueperaceae; species Trueperaceae bacterium. Next base: position 562 of record JAMLIB010000025.1, on the reverse strand, counting down.
GTACTTGATGGGCTGGTGCAGGAGTTCGCCGGTGTGCGCGTCCCACACGTAGAAGAAGCCGTTACGCGCGGGCTTCATGAGGGCCCGGCGCGTCTGTCCGCCGATCGTCAGGTCGACGAGCTGCTGGCCGGCAGGCAGGTCGTAGTCCCAGGCGTCCTGGGGCGTCGCCTGGTAGGCCCAGACGAGGTTGCCAGTCGTGGCGTCGCGCGCCATCTCGGAGGCGCAGTAGGCGTTCGTGTACTGGTCGAGGCCGGGAGCCGTGGCGGGGTCGCGCCGGTAGTCGGGGTTCCACGGCGCGCAGTTGCCCGTGCCGTAATAGAACAGGTTGGACTCTGGATCGAACGTGAACCAGCCCCAGACGGCGCCGCCGCCCGTCTTCCAGGAGTCGCCGTACCAGGTCGAGGTCCCGGGGCTGTCCGGCGTCGGGTAGAACGGCTTGAAGTCGGGGCCGATGCCCATCTCCTCGTCCGGGCCCATGTTGTAGAACTTCCAAACCTGCGCGCCCGTGTCGAGGTCGTACGCGGACACGTGCCCGCGGATCCCGCGCTCGCCGCCTTCCACG
>JAMLIB010000024.1 GCA_023954415.1 Trueperaceae bacterium | reverse complement strand
GACGAGGTAGGGGAGGGCGTGGGTGTTCGGCCTGCCCGGCTCATCGGAACCGGCCGGCGCGTTGGAGAAGTACACGATGTCCGCCGCGTACCCGCCCGCCTGCAGGTGGGCCTGCAGCTGCCTGGTGTACACGACGACCCCGTCGCCGGGGCTCAGCTTGCTGAGGATGGCTACGCGCATGTGCATACGCCCCCAGCGCTCTTCACCGAGCGTGGCCTCCACGGCGCTCGCGCCAAAGCCGCAGCCCGGTATCCACTAGGGGCACGCGCTGCAGGTCCGCGACCTCGTCGAGCTCGAACCAGCGCGCCTCATCGGTCGAGCCCTCCGCCTCCGACCTGAGCACGCCCGACACGAACCGGGCCGCGTAGATGAGGCGGAAGGAGTGGAGCGGTGGTTCGCCGGGTCCGCCGCCCGGCAACGTCCGGTCCGGTTCGAGGCCCGGCACACTGATGTGAGCGAGCAGGACCCTGCCCTGGTCGCCGATCAACCCACAGGCGGCTACGCGCGTCTCGAAGCTCAGCGGCATCCTTAGGAGCTTAGCCCGTATCGCTACCGTATTTGCGGCCCCGCGGCGCTCCTCGGCGCCGACGCCAGTCGATGGCGTGAGTACCTCGGCCCGTTCGCCGGGACAATGGTCTGTACGGCTGAGGTTACGCTCGTAGGATGAGGGGTGGGTCGACGTTCGTACTTGCCGCATGCGCGGTCGCGGTGTTAACCAGCCTCGGCTGTGCCGCCGTCGGCTCCCGACCACCATCGATTCAGCCGCTGACATTAGCGCCGGACCAGGCTCTGCCGGCGTTGGAGCCCGGCGCGGTCCTAGTGTTGAGACCCGGCCGCTACGTAGGCCCGTGGGAGATAACCGTTCCCGACGTCACGCTGCGTGCTTCTGGGGCCACGCTGGTAGGCGGCACTGAGGGCAGCAGTCTTGTGCTGTCCGCCCCCGGCATCCACGTGGAAGGGCTTACGATCGACGGCTCCGGGCCGATCGACGATCTGTACACTCCCGACGCCGCGTTCTGGCTGCTCGGGTGCGATGGCTGCCGACTGACCGATGTCACCGTGCTGAACGCGACGAGCGCGGTGCGCTCCGAGAGCTCCGCTGATGTAGTGGTCAGTGGAGCGAGTTTCGTCGGTGCGCCGGCATCGCCTGCCCTAACTCTGTTCGATTCCCCGCGGTTCTCGCTGGCCGCCAGCAGCGTTACGGGCTTCCTCGACGGCATCTACGTGGAGCGCAGCGCCGCCGTCACGGTCGTCGAGAACCGCTTCGACCAGGCCGCCCGCTACGCTCTGCACGTCATGTTCAGCCCGGACGTGGTGTTGGAGGGGAACATCGTCAGGGGCGGCAACGTCGGGTCCGCAGCGATGTACGGGCGGGGTCTGCGCGTCCGCGGCAATACCTTCGCCAGTCACACGGGTCCGTTGGCGTTCGGTCTGCTCGTCCAGGAGCTCGCCGACGCCGAGGTGAGCGGGAACGCGTTCATCGGCAACACCGTCGGCATCCTGGTCGTCTCCGCCCCGGACGTCACGATCAGCGATAACCTATTGGCCGATAACGGCTTCGCGATGCTCGTACAGCGGACCCGCACGGGTGGCACGAGTGCGGTCAGGCTACAGGCCAACGCTTTTGAAGGCAACGTCAGCGACCTGGCGGTCGACGATCCGGAAGCGGCGGTGAGCGTCACGGGCAACCACTTCGAGGGCGCGAGCCGGCTCGACCGCGATCACGACGGCGTCTCCGATGTCCCACACCTGCCCAGCTCGTCCTACAACATGTTCGCGTCGCGCCAGCCCGACCTGTCACTCTTCGCCCTCAACCCCGGAATACTCCTCTGGCAGACTGCAGAGACGACGGTACCGGCCCTACGCATGGCCACGTTGACCGACGCCGAGCCGCGATTGCAGAGAAGCGCTGGGGCCGTCGTCGCCGGGCGTCTAGTCGGTGAGGCACCGTCCAGCGTCGTGGCCGGACGGATCATAAGCCTCAGCTTGGTGGCCGCCTGCGTCCTGCTTGGCGCCTTCGTCGGGCGGCCCGTGGAGTGGTTCCGTTGAGCCTCAGGCCTTCGGAAGCCCCGGTACGGGCGCCCATGAGAGAGAGCGTTAGCGCGGTGAGCGTCGAGGCGCTCCAGCGGCGCGGTCGTTTGGACCACGTCACCTTCGACCTCAGCGCTGGTGCCCTCGCGCTCATCGGACCCAACGGTGCTGGGAAGTCGACCGTCCTCCATGTGCTCGTAGGGCGCATCCGGAGCCACGGCGGTGCAGCTACGCTGTTCGGTCACAAGCCCCGGAGCGCGGCTGCGGCGCGGCTACGTGCCTACGTGCCGCAGCAGATAGCGTTCCCCTCTCATTTGCGTGTCAGGGAGGTGCTCGCTGCGGCCGTCAAGGCGAAAGGCTGCGCATCAGAGCGGGCGGAGGCCGCTGCGGTGAGGATGGGCATCGGCGGCTTCCTCTTGCGCAGGGCCGGGACCCTTTCGGGTGGCATGACTCAGCGGCTGGCGCTCGCGGCCGCGCTCATGGACGAGCCGCCCGTATGGCTCCTCGACGAGCCCGCCTCGGCACTCGACGGTGGTGGTCTCGAGCGCTTGGCCGACTGGGCGCGGGAGCACGTCCGGTCCGGTGGGACGCTCGTCGTAAGCGCCCATCGGCCCGAAGAGGTCGAGGCTTTCGCTGCGGAGGCCCTCCTCTTGGTGCGGGGCCGAGTCGTAGGCCGCGTTCCGGTCCAAGAACTCTTCGACGACCGACTCGTGACGACCGGCGGGCGGGTGCCACTGCCTGAGGGCACACACGTGGAGCGCAGCACGACGCTGTTGCTGCGCAGAGTGTTGGGCGGCGATGAATAGGTTCCGTCGCCACGCCGCAAGTAGGCACTGGGTCCGGTGGCTCCTAGTGCTGCTCGCGTGTCTGGTGTTGCCGTTCTCCACATCGGTCTCCTTGGCGTATCGACCGAAGATGCATCACGCGGAGGACTGCCCCATGCCTCACGAGAACCAGGGGACGCCAACCATCCTCAGCGTTCCGGCGCCGCCGGCGCCGCCAATAGTGGTACCGACCGTGGCGGCGCCGGAACGGTTCGAACCACCGCTCTCGCAGGCGGCCGTCTCCGGCGGTGCACCGCGCGTCCTACGCAACCGTGATCCACCGCTACTACACGTCAACGACCCCAGATCCTGAACGACACCAGTCCCGCGTCGGTAGCCGTCCGTGGCCGCGCGTGTGACGACCTGGACCTCGCAAGTTTTCCTGCGGCCATGGCGCCGCGAAAGGGGATTGACGACGAGTTGACGCACGACCGTAGGACCTTTCTCAAGAAGCTGGCTGTGGCCTCCATGGCTGCCCCCCTCACACTCGGTCTCGCCAAGGCCCAGATGGGCCACATGGGAGGTGGCGACACCGGCATGGGCATGGGCCACGGCGCCATGGCGAGCTCTCCGGCGCTAGGTATCGGCCCGGACGTGCTGGCTCCGGACGAAATCCCGTGGGAGAACGGCACGTGTGCCTTCTGCGGGATGACCATCGCCACACCGGCGGACGGTCCCAACCCGTTAGGGTTCCGTGAGCGCACCTACGCTCAGATCCGCTTGGCGCCCGAGCACGAAGGCGGCACGCCCGTCAGTATGCATTACGAGTCCTTGGCGTGCATGTTCAACCATGCCTACGTTCTCGGTATCGTGGACGGACATGAGGCCACCTTCTACGTCGTCGACCTAGCCGAGGTCGACGCCCGCGGTACCCATCCGCTGACGGCCGCGGACCTGGTGTTGTCCAGAAAGGCGGCGTTCCTATGGGCGGCCGATTTGGCGGCCTCGATGCAGGCGCGGCTCGGAGCGTTCCGCGACGAGGCGGCTCTGCATGATTACACCTCTCACCATCAGGTCGGGCGACGCCACGTGCTCGACGCCGAGCTGCTGGCCGACTTGGCCCCCGTTCCGGAGGCGGGGCTACTCGGGCTCCTCAACAAACACAGCGAGTAGCGGTGGGTACAGGTATCGACCGCCGCACGTTCATCCGGATGACGGGCTACGCCCTCGGCGCGGCCCTGCTCGGGTCACAGCGGGCGTGGGCGGACCCGCGCGCGATCGCCTTCGGAGTAGACGTGTGCCCCTACTGCAGCATGACGGTCGTCGACCTGCGCTTCACGGCGCAGGTCGTCACCCCTACCGGACTCGTGCACCACTACGATGCTATCGAGTGCCTGGCGGACCACCTTATGGGACATGGACCGACCCCGCCCGACGTGGCCGAGACCTATTTGGCGAATCGGGCGGCGAGCACGAGGGAAGACGTGGTCTTCCTCCAAGCGGAGAAAGCGGTCGTTCTGTGCCATGCCCGTCTCCGCACCCCAATGGGGGGCGGGTTGGCGGCCTTCGCCGACCGGGCGGCCGCTGTAGAGTTCGCCGCGGCGGGTCGGCTCTCCAGAGCAGAGGTTCTCTCCTGGTCCGAGGTACTTGAGCGCGGGCGTGGCCACCCTTGGGTGCCGGAGTACTGATATGAGAGCTGGCATGGCCGGGGTCCACCTGCGCGAGGTCCTGCGGAACCCCTGGACATTGTTCGCTGGCGTGGCGCTGGTCGGGATTAGCCTGGCCTTCAGCGGCCGTGGCAGCGCCGTGGGGTTGGTCAGCCTCGTGGCGGTGCTGCAGCTCTACTTGCCTCCGTTGACAGTGGTGGTGGCCGCACCACTGCTGACTAGGCGGGAGACGTGGGCGTTCTGGGCCGCCCTACCCAGGCCGGCGGGCGCCGCCTACCGCGGCGCCACCGTCGGCATAGCCTTGGGGCTGCTGTTACCACTTCTGGCCGGTACGGGCGCCTCCGCAGCCATCCTCGGGCTTGGCGCGCTCGAGCTGCTCCTGCTGGTCGCCACGGTCGCGGCGCTAGTGGTGCTTTGGACCTGCACGATCTCGTTCCTCAGCGCCGCGACCCTCGACCCCACCCGGGCCATGGCGCTGGGGCTTGCCGCGTGGGCGCTGCTCGCGCTCGCCTACGGGCCGACGGTCGTCGGCTTGGCGGTGGCCTTCGCCGACTATCCCCTCGGGTGCTTCATGCTCCTCGCCATCGCCCTGAACCCTGCCGAACTCCTCCGCGTGGGACTCCTGCAGGCGCTCGGCGTTCCGGTGCTCGTCGGACCGATCGGGAAGCTCGTGGTGGACACCGTTCCCAACGGCGGTTTCGGGCTTGGCATCGCGGCCACGCTCCTGGTCTCGGCCCTGCTGCTGTGGTTGTCGGGTCATTGGTTCGCCCGGCGGGATCGCTAAGCCGGTCGCGGCCCCTCAGCCGGCGTTCAGCCGCCTCGCCTGAGCTACCAAGTCGCACAGTGCGGCCCGGCACGCCTCCAGCTCCTCGAGCGACCTCAACTTCACGTGGCGCAGCGCCTTGCCGGTACCTTCCAGAAGACCGGACCGGTCGTCAAGCTCGGTAGCCCGCATGAACACCAGCGAGACCCACTTGGCATGCGCCATCAGCGCT
>JAMLIB010000023.1 GCA_023954415.1 Trueperaceae bacterium | reverse complement strand
CGCGGCGCCGTTGCGGAAGAGGATGCCCAGCTCGGCGGCCTTGCCGGTGCCGACCATGATGCTGGTGGGGGTGGCGAGGCCCATGGCGCAGGGGCAGGCGATGATCAGCACCGCCACGGTGTTCACCAGCGCGAAGGTGAGGGCCGGTTCGGGGCCGAACAGCATCCACACACCGAAGGTGACGAGCGCGATGACGATGACTATGGGCACGAAGACGCTGACGACCTTGTCGGCCAACGCTTGGATGGGCAGCTTGGAGCCCTGGGCGTCCTCGACCATCTTGATGATCTGCGCCAGCACGGTGTCGGCGCCGACCTTGGTGGCCTCGAAGGAGAAGGCGCCGGTGGTGTTCACCGTGCCGCCCACCACCTCGTCGCCCGTAGCCTTGCGCGCGGGGATGGGTTCGCCGGTGATCATCGACTCGTCCACGAACGACGCGCCCGTCAGCACGCGCCCGTCGACGGGGATCCGCTCGCCGGGGCGCACCAGCACGGCGTCGCCGGGCACGACCTGGTCGACAGGCAGGGTGAGCTCCTGACCGGCGCGCACCACGCGCGCCGTCTTGGCCTGCAGGCCCAGCAGCTTCTTGATGGCCTCGCTGGTGCGGCCCTTGGCGATGGCCTCGAGGTACTTACCGAGCAGGATGAGGGTGATGATCGCCGCCGACGCCTCGTAGTAGACGTGCGCCGTGCCCGCCGGCAGCAGGCGCGGCAGGAAGGTGGCGACCACCGAGTAGCCGTAGGCGGCGCTGGTGCCGAGCATCACCAGGCTGTTCATGTCCGGGCTGCCGCGGCGCAGGCTGTTCCAGCCGGGACGGTAGAAGCGCCGGCCCGGCCCGAACTGCACCACGCTGGCTAGCACGAACGAGATGAGGTTGATCGTCTGGGCCGGCACCAGCGCCATCAGGCGCGCCTCCAGCGCCGGCACCAGCATGGGCAGCATCACGAACACCACCAGCGGCAGCGTGAGAACGCCGGCGAGGACGACGTCGCGCCGCAGAGCGCGCACCTCCGCCTCGCGCGCCTCACGCTCACGGTCCACCCGGTCGCTGCTCGCGGCCGGCTGGCGGACCTCGTACCCCGCCTTGGTCACCGCTGCCGCCAAGTCGGCGGGAGACAGCGCCCCGGGGATGAAGGTGACGCTGGCGCGCTCGGTGGCTAGGTTGACGTTGGCGTCGAGTACGCCGTCCAGGCGCTTGAGGCTGCGCTCGACGCGCGCCGTGCAGCTCGCGCAGGTCATGCCCCCAACCGACAGGCTGGCCTGCTCGGTCACGGGATCGTAGCCGGCCCGCGCGACCGCCTCGAGCAGGGCGGGCACGCCCGTTTGCTGGGCGTCGAAGCGCACGTTGGCGCGCTCCGTGGCTAGGTTGACGGTGGCTTCGCTCACGCCCGTCACCTTGTTGAGGGCCCGCTCGACGCGCGCGGTGCAGCTCGCGCACGTCATGCCGCGGATCCCTAGGCTTACGCTTTCCATGCCTTCTCCTGTTCGCTAAGCGAGGCGGGCGACGCGAAAGCGTCGCCCGGCGCTCAGGTGCGGTACTTGAGGGCTTCCATCAGTTCCGTGACGATGTGCTCGGTGTCGCCGCGCTGGCTGGCGGTGGCGACGTGGTCGCGGATGTGCGACTTGAGCACGGCGTCGCTGACGCGCGCCAGCGCGCCCTGCACGGCCTTGACCTGCTTGAGGATGTCGACGCAGTAGACGTCCGGATCCTCGAGCATGCGCAGGATGCCGTCAAGGTGGCCGCGGGCGCTCCTCAGGCGGAGCTGAACATCTTCGCGCGTGGCGGGGTCGAGGTGCAGGTGCTCCGCGGTGGTGGTCGCCTCGGCGCCGCCCGCGGCTGCCGAGCTCACGTGGCGGGCCGCGCGCTGTAGCCTTCCTCCTCGACCGCGCGGATGAGCGCCTGGACGTCGGCGTCGCCCTCGACCCGCGCCGAGCCGGCGCTCAGGTCGACGGCGGCGCTGGTGACGCCGGGGACGCCCTCGAGTGCGTTCTTGACGGACGCCTGGCAGTGCGCGCAGGTCATGCCTTCGATGATGAGCTTGTTCATCTTCGCCTCCTAGGCTTTACCCCACCCCAGGGGGGGTGGCATGTGGTTAGTATAGCAGAGCGAATGTCATGGAAGGATGTAGTCGAGCATGCGAACGCAAGGTTCACGACGTAAACGCGCTGGTCGGTGGTGGCTCATCGGCCTCCTGGTCGCGGCGGGAGTGGTGGCCAACGTCATCGTGTGGTTCAGGCCGTTCGGCTGGCCGCCGGCGCGCGTGCGCTACGAGTACCCGACCTACTCAGCGGCGCAAGTGGCGGCGGGAGAGGCGCTATACCGCGTCACCTGCAGCGCGTGCCATGGCCCAGCCGGCGAGGGCGACGCGGCGGCGGAGGTGCCGGCTTTGGACGGGAGCATGCACGCGTGGCACCATGCCGACAGCTTGTTCGCGCGCTACATCCGCGAGGGCGGCGTGTACATGCCGGCGGTGGCGCCCGAGTGGAGCGACGAGCAGGTGACGGCGGTACTGGCCTACGTCAAGCAGTGGTGGGAACCGCGCCAGCGCGCCTATCAGCACGAGGTGTCGGAAGCGAACCCAGCCACTCCTTGAGTTCTAGGGTCACTGACTCGGGCTCGGCATTGCGCCTAACCTCCAGGAGCGGACATCGGAGGTGCCCCGTGAAGGACCGGCCGTACGCGACCCTAGGGCTAGCCGTCGCTATTCACTTCCTGATCATGTGGACCCTTACTTACGTGGGCGTGGCGGCGTTCGAGCACATTCACCTCAACTTGAACCGCTTCTACATGGCCGTGGTGATGGTGGCGCCCATGATCGTCGTCATGCTCGTCGCGATGCGGCACATGTTCAAGAACAAGCGCCTCAACGCGGTGCTTTATACCGTCAGCACGTTGGTGTTCCTGGGTGCGTTCACCGCTATCCGAACGCAGGCGTTCGTGGGCGACGCGCAGCTCTCCCTGTCGATGATCCCGCACCACTCCATAGCCATCAAGAACTGCGAGCAGGCCACGCTGCGAGACCCGGAGACCGTTCAGCTTTGCGAGGAGATCATCCGCGCGCAACGTGAGGAGATCGCCCAGATGGAGGGCATCCTGGAGCGGCTATCTCGCTAGCGCGCTGAACGACTGCCCTCCATCTGGCGCCGACGGTTGAGAACAGCAACCTGATCCGGCAATAGCAAGCGACCGCTCTCTCTGCTGCTTATCGCACTGCTAGTAGTTTCCGAAGAGGCGCACGCCGCCGGCGTCGAAGGCGACGACCTGGAACGGCGCGCTCTTGACGCCGTTCATCCCGGGCGAGCCGGCGGGCATGCCGGGCAGCGCGATGCCGGTCACGGCGGGGCGTTCGCTCAGCAGCCGCTCGATGGCCTCCAGGGGCACGTGGCCTTCCACGGCGTAGCCGTCGACCTCGGTGGTGTGGCAGCTCCAGGTGGTGGGCGGCACGCCGAGGGCCAGCTTGGCGCCGGCGGTGTCCTCGGTGTCGATCACCGTCACCTCCATCCCGCGCTCGCGCAGGATCTCGATGTAGTCGCCGCAGCAGCCGCACCAGGGGGACTTGGTGACGGTCACCTGCAGGCCCGCCAGCGGGACCGCGGCGTGGGCGGGTTGGCCGCCCAGCAGCGCGGTGGCGGTCACCGCCAGCGCTAGCAGCGGGGTCAGTGTCAGTAGCCATCTCTTCACGTTGGTGCACCTAGCCTTCCTCGTCGCGGGCGGCCTGCGCCGCTCCCGCGCGTTAGCAACCGAGAAGCAACCTCTTCTGCGCGCGGCATCTCAGCCCCGCCGTCCGGGCGGCGGCTCCGCGGCGGTAACGCCGGCCGCCGACTCCACCGCGCTTGGCGCCTGCCGGTCGGGCTGGGCGCCGGGGGCGGTGCTGATGTCGTGGCGGGAGAAGTCGGGGAAGAGCGCGCGCAGGAGGCCAAGCGCCAGCAGCACCAGGGCGACGGTGCCAAGAAGCATCCATAGTCCATGGGGTGCCATGTGCGTCAGCGGCGCGCTCATGTCGTCCACGGTAGCGGCCGGTTGTTTCGGTCGCTTAAGCGTCGTGTAAGGTCCGCGTAAAGTCGCGTTGGGCGGATTGGTGTCCCGGAAACGGGTGTTAGTTTGGTGGTCATGAGCCGCATCCTGGTGGTGGAGGACGACGCTGACGCCGCGCAGGTGGTGAGCGCCTACCTGACGCGCGAGGGTTACGCCGTCGAGGTGGCGCACGACGGCGCCGCCGGCCTGCAAGCGGCGCTTACGGCGCCGCCGGCCCTGGTGGTGCTCGACTGGATGCTGCCGGGCGTGGCCGGCCCCGAGTTCCTCACCGCGCTCAGGCGCGCACAGCGCACGCCCGTCATCATGCTGACGGCCAGGAGCGAGGAGAGCGACCGCATCGTGGGGCTGGAGCTGGGCGCGGACGACTACGTGGTGAAGCCGTTCAGCCCGCGCGAGCTGGTGGCGCGCGTGCGCGCGGTGCTGAGGCGCAGCCAGGCGCGCGAGGTGGCGGAGGCGGACGAGGCGGTGGAGCATCGCGGCCTGCGCGTCGATCCGCTGCAGCGCCAGGCGAGCTTCGCGGGGCGCGAGGTGGAGCTGACCACGCTGGAGTTCGACCTGCTGTTCGCGCTGGCGCGCGCGCCGGGGCGGGTGTTCGGCCGCAACGACCTCATCGAGCGCGTGTGGGGCCCCGACTTCACCGGCGTCGACCGCGTGGTTGACGTGCACGTTTCAAACCTGCGCCAGAAGCTCGCCAGCGTGGGCGCGGACGCCCTGCTGGTGACCGTGCGCGGCGTCGGCTACAAGGTGGCATGACTAGCCCGATGACCCGGCCGCCCCGCTCGAGCCTCTACTGGCGCCTGCTGCCCTCCTACCTGGTGGTGGTGGTGGTGGCGCTGGGCACGATGTTCCTGGCGGGCGAAGCGCTGGCGCCATACTTCTTGCAGCGCCACGTGGACGCCATGATGGAGTCGCTGCACGCCCACGGCGACCAGACGCTCGACGCCATGGCCGACGACCTGGCGGCCGGCTTCCGGCGCGCCCTGACGCAGTCGCTCTTGTGGGCGCTGGTGGCGTCCGGGGCTGCCGCCACTATGGTTGGCCTTTACGTCACGCGGCGGGTGGTGCGGCCGCTGCGGGCGCTGACGCGCGCCAGCGGCCGCATCGCCGGCGGGCGCTACAGCCAGCGTCTGACGCAGCGGGCGCCGGGCGAGATCGGGGAGCTGGCGGCGGCGTTCAACACCATGGCGGCGACGCTGGAGAAGAGCGAGGAGCGGCGCGTGCAGCTCATGGCCGACGTGGCGCACGAGTTCCGCACGCCCCTGTCGAACCTGCGTGGCTACCTGGAGGGCCTCGAGGACGGGGTGTTCGCGCCCGAGGAGCTGGCGGCGCCGGCCCGGAGGCAGTTGCAGCGGCTGGAGCGCCTGGCGGACGACTTGAGCCTGCTGTCGCGCGTGGAGACCGGCCAGGTCGACCTGCACCCGGCGGAGGTGGCGGCCGTCACCCTGCTCGATGCCGTGGCGGAGGCGTTCCGGCCGCGCTTCGAGGCCAAGGACGTGACGCTGGAGGTGGCGGCCGCGCCCGACGTTCGCGTATGGGCCGACGCCGAGCGCAGCGGCCAGGTGCTCACCAACCTGGTGGCCAACGCCCTGCGCTTCACGCCTGCCGGGGGCCGGGTCAAGCTTGCGGTTTACGCGGTTGGCGAGGGGTGGGTGCGCTTCGAGGTCAGCGACACGGGCGGCGGCATCCCACAGGGGCAGCTCAGCCTGGTGTTCAACCGCTTCTACCGCGGCGACCAGGCGCGCGCCCAGCAGGAGGGCGGCGGCAGCGGCATCGGGCTCACGCTCGCCAAGCAGTTAGTGGAGCGCCAAGGCGGCGACATCGGCGTCAGCAGCCGCCTGGGGCAGGGCAGCACCTTCTGGTTCACGCTGCCGCGGGCGCCGGACGCGGGCTGAGCGCCGCTCCGCGTCCTGGGCGGCTTTACCGAAACCTTACACGGGCGTTATCGCCGGTTCACGCGCGCGCCCGAACATGCTCCTCGACAGGAGGAGCGCCATGACGCACCGCAAGACACTCTTCGCCGCGCTGCTCGCCGCCGCGCTGACCACCACCGCCCTCGCCAACCCCGACCACCACCCGCCCGGCACGACCACGCCCCCCGGCGCCGCCCCCATGGGGATGGGTGGCGCGATGATGGGCGCCGACGCGATGGGCGGCATGCACGGGCCCATGATGGGCCACATGCCAAGCGGCATGATGCGCCAGATGCACGAGATGATGGCCCAGATGCACGGGATGCCCGCCGGTCAGACGCCGGGCATGATGCACGGCGCCGCCGGCACGACAGAGCTGGGAGGCTTGGCTGGCGAGGAGTTCGAGGTGGCCTTCATGTCGATGATGATCGCCCACCACCAGGGCGCCATCGCCATGGCCGACTGGGTGCTCGAGCGCGGCGACGACCCCGAGGTGCTGGCCGCCGCGCGCGCTGTCAAGGCCGCCCAGGCGCCCGAGATCGAGCAGATGACCACCTGGCTGCGCGCGTGGTACGACGCCGAGGTCGACGGCGCCTCGGCGGCGACGATGGACGCCGAGATGAGCGGCATGATGACGGCCATGGCCGAAGGCCCAGACCCGGATGCCGCCTTCCTGACGGAGATGATCGCGCACCACCAGGGCGCCATCGACATGGCCCAGCTCGCGCTCGAGCGCGCCACGCACGCGGAGCTGCGCGACCTGGCGCGCGACGTCATCGTCACGCAAGCCGGCGAGGTGCACCAATACCAGGCGTGGCTGGCCGACTCCGCCGACTGAAGCCAGGGGCGTGTCCGGTCGCGGCGCGCTAGCGGCCGACCCGCCCCCACTCCTCTAGCCCGCCCGCTGCCCGTACGGCCGCTGCGGCCGCCATCCCACCGAACGAGGTTGAAGACATTGTCCCGAAAGCCCAAGCAACGCCGCCGCCCGCGCCCATCCACCATCGCCCTCGCATCGGGCGTCGTCATCGTGGTGATGTTCGCCGTCTACGCCCGCCTGAGCGGCGGCGACGCCGGTCCGCTCACCTACCCGACCTACACCGCGGAGCAGATCGCCCAGGGCGAGCAGTACTACCAGGCCAACTGCGCCACCTGCCACGGCGCCACCGGCGCCGGCAACTCGCGCGCCGGCATCCCCGCGCTGGACGGCAGCATGCACGCCTGGCACCACCCCGACTCGCAGATCGCCGCCATGATCCGGC
>JAMLIB010000022.1 GCA_023954415.1 Trueperaceae bacterium | reverse complement strand
CCCTCATCGGTCTGCGCCGCGAACCAGGCCTTCCAGTCCCACGAGCTCTTGACGACCTCGGCGAGCTGGAACGTCTCCGTGCGGGTGATGGCCGGGATGTCGCGCGGCAGCGTCGTGGCTATGAAGGCGTGCAGGTCCTGGGCGCTAGGGTGGAGCGTCTGGATGATGATGTCCGCCGAGCCGAACGAGTTGCCCACGAAGCGCACGTTCGGGTACTCGGCGAGGCGCGCGGCGGCGGCCGGCACGTTGCCTGGCTGGAGGCTTAGGAGCGTGATGGCGTAGACGTTTAGCCCGAGCCGCAACGGGTTGCCAACGGCGGTGATCTTGATGTACCCGAGCTCCTTGAGGCGGGCGACACGGCCTCGCACGGTCGCCTCGGAAACGCCGAGCTCACGCGCGATGTCGCGGAAGGGCCGGCGGCCGTCGTCCTCGAGTGCGACTATCAACGACTGGTCCAAGGTATCAACGCGCATATGCCTCAACGTTACGCCGCGCATTGCGAACCGAACAAGCCTAGACTCGTTGACATCGCGCAACAGCCCGTCTATGCCCGAATCCGGAACACCTTTAGGAGGAGGGATCATGAAGCGATCGGTCACGACGCTGCTGCTGGCGTTCGTTCTGGCGGCAGCTGGACTCGCATCGGCGCAGACGACACTGAGGATCGGGCTGGCGGAAGACCCCGACATCCTCGACCCCGACCTGGCCCGCACCTACGTCGGGCGCATCGTCTTTACCAGCTTGTGCGACAAGCTGTTCGACATCACGCCCAACCTCGAGATCGTCCCGCAGCTCGCCACGAGCTACACCGTGTCGGCCGACGGGTTGACGCTCGACCTCGCAATCCGCGAGGGCGTCACGTTCCACGACGGCACGTCCCTCGACGCCACGGCCGTCAAGTACAACATCGACCGGTCGAAGAACCTCCCCGGCTCCAACCGTGCGAGCGAGATCGCGCAGGTCGACTCGGTAGAGGTCACCGGCGACTACGCGGTGCGCATCCACCTCTCGCAGCCGTTCGCGCCACTCATCGCGCAGTTCGCCGACCGCGCCGGCATGATGATCTCCCCTACCGCGGCGGAGGCGGCCGGCGACCAGTTCGGCGCCAACCCCGTCTGCTCCGGCCCGTACAAGTTCGTGCAGCGCGTCGCCCAGGACCGCATCGTGCTCGAGAAGTACGCGGGCTACTGGAACGCCGACGCCTTCCCGATCGACCGTGTCGTCTTTCTGCCCATCCCGGACACGAGCGTGCGCCTCGCCAACCTCCAGTCCGGCGACCTCGACCTCATCGAGCGCCCCTCCCCAACCGACCTGGCCGCCATCGCCGCCGACTCGAGCCTGGCCATGGAGAGCGTGCCGAGCCTCGGCTACCAGGGCATCACCATCAACGTCGCCAACCCCACGCAGCGCGACACGCCGCTCGCCAAGGACGTGCGCCTGCGCGAGGCCTTCGAACTCTCGATCGACCGTAACGTCATCAACAACGTCGTCTTCGACGGCCAGTTCGTGATCGGCAACCAGGCTGTGGCGCCCTCGAGCCCGTGGTACACGGCCTCCCTGCCCATCCCCGAGCGCGACGTCGACCGCGCCAAGGCGCTCATCGCCGAGGCCGGCTACACGCGCGTGCCCGTCGAGCTGATGGTCGCGAACAACCCCGACTCCGTGCGCGTCGGTGAGGTCGTGCAGGCCATGGCCGGCGAGGCCGGCTTCGACGTGTCGTTGCGCGCGACCGAGTTCGCCACTGCACTCGACCTGCAGGACGCCGGCGATTACGACGCCTTCGCCGTCGGCTGGTCGGGCAGGCTCGACCCAGACGGGAACATCCACTCCTTCGTCACGTGCGAGGGCGCGCTCAACGTGTCCGGCTACTGTGACCCCGAAGTGGACGAATGGATGAACGAGTCCCGCGCGGTCAGCGACTTCGCCGCCCGCAAGGCGCTGTTCGACAAGGCCGCCGAGCACTACATCCCCGATCGGCACATCGTCTACCTCTATCACACGCAGCTGTTCTTCCCGCACACCACGAAGCTCCACGGCTTCGTCGCGTTCCCGGACGGGATGATCCGCCTGAGCGGGGTTTCGCTCGAGTGACCAGAGACTGACCGGGGCGGGGCCGTAGGGTGCTGCCTTACATCCTGCGCCGCGTCCTGACCGCGGTCCCCACGCTCCTCATCGTCACCGTCATGGTGTTCGCCGTCCAGCGCATGCTGCCGGGCGACCCCGCCGTGGTGCTTGCCGGTGAGGAGCGTGACCCGGAGGTCATCGCCTTCATCCGGGACCGCTACCGGCTCAACGACCCCGTGCCCGTCCAGTACGTCGCCTGGCTGGGTCAGGTGACGCAGGGGAACCTGGGCCAGTCGTTCCGGACGCGGCAGCCCGTGGCGCAGCTCCTCATCGAGAAGCTGCCCGTCACCGTCGAGCTGGCGCTCCTGAGCCTCCTCGTCGCGCTCGCCATCGCCATCCCCGCCGGGGTCCTGGCCGCCGTCCGCAAGGGCACGGCGGTCGACTACGCGAGCACGGTGGCGGCACTCTCCGGCATCTCCATCCCCAACTTCTGGCTCGGCATCATGCTCATCCTGCTAGTGTCGGTGCGTTGGAAGCTCCTACCGGCGTCGGGCTTCGTACCCCTCTCAGACGGCGTGTGGGCGAACCTCCAGCGCATGATCATGCCTGCGCTCGTGCTCGGCACGGGCCTGGCCGGGGTACTGATGCGCCAGATGCGCTCCTCCATGCTCGAGGTCCTGAAGCAGGACTTCGTCCGCACGGCACGCGCCAAGGGCCTCGCGCCGTTCCTCGTCGTCGTCAGGCACGCACTGCGCAACGCCCTCATCCCCGTCATCACGATCGTGGGCCTGCAGCTCGGGGCGCTCCTCTCGGGCGCGGTGCTCACGGAGCAGGTGTTCACCATCCCCGGCTTCGGAAAGCTCGTCATCGACGCGGTGTTCAACCGCGACTACGCCGTCGTGCAGGGCGTGGTGCTGTTCACGGCCACGTCCTACATAGTCATCAACCTCCTCGTCGACGTGGCCTACGCGTTGGCGAACCCGAAGATCCAGGTCGGATGACGGGCGCCGGGACCGAGCACGCTTCGACCCGGGGCGGCGGGGTCGGTGTGTGGCGCCGCGCCATGGCCAGCCTCGCGCGCAAGCCGTTCGCCGTGGCGAGCCTCGTGATCATCGTGGCGTTCGTGCTCGTCGCCGTCTTCGCCCCCCAGATCTCCCCCTACGACCCGACGAAGGCCGACTTCCTCACCGTGCGCAAGGCGCCGAGCGCCGCGCACCTGCTCGGCACGGACGACGTTGGCCGCGACGTGCTCTCGCGCCTCATCCACGGGGCCAGGGCGTCGCTCATCGCCGGCGCGCTGTCCGTCGTCATCGCGATGGTCCTCGGCGTGCCCCTCGGGCTGATCGCCGGTTTCTACCGCGGCGCCGTCAGCGAGCTCATCATGCGCTTCACGGACGCGCTCCTCTCGTTCCCGTTCCTCATCCTGGCGGTGGCCCTGGCGGCCGCATTCGGGCCGAGCCTGACGAACGCGATGATCGCGATCGGGGTGGCGAGCGCGCCCACCTTCATCCGCCTGACGCGCGGCCAGGTCCTCGCCGTGCGCGCCGAGGAGTACGTCCAGGCCGCCAGCGCGCTCGGGGCGGGCGACGCGCGCGTGCTGTGGTCGCACGTGCTGCCCAACAGCCTCGCGCCGCTCCTCGTGCAGGGCACGTTGACGATCGCCACGTCCATCATCGCGGAATCTTCGCTATCGTTCCTTGGGCTGGGCGTGCAACCGCCCACGCCGAGCTGGGGCGGCATGCTCAACGTCGCCAAGAACTTCATGAGTCAGGCCCCCTGGATGGCCATCTGGCCCGGCCTGGCCATCTTCGTCAGCGTCCTCGCCTTCAACCTCCTCGGCGACGGGGTCAGGGACGCGTTCGACCCCCGCGACTGACCCGGGGCGCTCAAGCGGGCCGCGCAGGCCCGCCGCACAAGGAAGGACCACGCCTTAACATGCGGCTCGACTACGCACTCCCCTACTACTCGCAACGGCCGGTGGTGATGGCGCGCAACGTCGTCGCCACGTCGCAGGCGCTCGCCGCCCAGGCAGGCCTCGCCATGCTGCAGAAGGGCGGCAACGCCGTCGACGCCGCCGTGGCAACCGCCATCACCATGACGATCCTCGAGCCGACCGGTAACGGCATCGGCTCCGACGCCTTCTGCATCCTGTGGGACGGCCGGGAACTACACGGCCTCAACGCCTCCGGGCGCTCGCCGGCGGCCTTCGAGGCGAAGCACCTGGAGGCCGCGGGCGGCGCGCCGGGGTCCGGCGGGGCGGTGCCGCGCGGCTGGAACTCCGTGACCGTGCCGGGTGCCGTCTCCGCCTGGGTCGAGCTCTCCGGGCGCTTCGGGCGCCTGCCGTTCGAGACGCTCTTCGAGCCGGCCATCAGGTACGCGTCGGACGGCTTCCCCGTCCAGCCGATCACGGCGCGCGCGTGGGGGTACGCCGAGAAGGCCTTCGGCGCCCCCGAGTTCGCCGAGTTCCGCCGCGTCTTCCTGCCGGGCGGCCGCGCACCCCGCGCGGGCGAACGGTTCAGCATGCCCGACCACGCGCGCACCCTCGAGCTGATCGCCAAGACGCGCGGCGAGGCCTTCTACCGGGGCGAGCTCGCCGAGGCCATGGTCGAGGACGCGCGCCGCCACGGCGCCACCCTGGCGCTTTCCGACCTCGCCGACCACCGGCCCGACTGGGTCGGCACCGTCTCCCAACCGTACCGGGAGCTCGAGCTGCACGAGATCCCGCCCAACGGCCAGGGGCTCGCGGCGCTGCTGGTGCTCGGGATCCTGAAGCACACGAACGTGGCGGAGCTGCCGGTCGACTGCGCGGCGAGCCTCCACCTGCAGATCGAGGCGATGAAGCTCGCCTTCGCCGACGTCTACGCCTACGTGGCGGACGCCGCCCATATGAGCACGACCGCCGAGCAGCTCCTCGACCCCGGCTACCTGGCCGGGCGGGCGCGCCTCATCGACGCCAGCCGTGCGCAGGTGCCCGAGTATGGCGTGCCGAGCAAAGGGGGCACCATCTACCTGACCGCGGCGGACGCCGGCGGCATGATGGTCTCCTACATCCAGTCGAACTACTACGGCTTCGGCTCCGGCGTGGTGGTACCCGGCACGGGCATCTCGCTGCAGAACCGCGGCGCCGGCTTCGTGACGACGCCGGGCCACCCGAACTTCGCCGAAGGCGGCAAGCGGCCGTTCCACACCATCATCCCCACGTTCCTGACGCGCGGCGGGGCGCCCCTCATGTCCTACGGCGTGATGGGAGGCCCCATGCAGCCGCAGGGGCATGCCCAGGTCGCGCTCCGGCTCGCCGACCACGGCCAGAACCCGCAGGCCATCGCCGACGCGCCCCGCTGGCGCGTGATGGGCGGGCTCGAGGTCGCGCTGGAGTCCGGCTACTCTGCGGAGACGGTGGCCGAGCTCGAGCGACTCGGGCACGTGATCCACCAGTCGAAGCTCGGCGAGGACTTCGGCTTCGGCGGCGCGCAGCTCATCCTGCGGCAGGAGGACGGCGGCTACGTGGCGGGCAGCGACCCGCGCAAGGACGGGATGGCGGTCGGGTACTAGGCCCCGTCGTTCGGGTAGGTGACGCCCACCTGCCGCCGCACCTCGTCGAATAGCCGCATGGTGGCCAGTGTGTGTGCGAGCGGCATGGCCGGACTCTCGTGCAGGCCGGCCTGCACGCAGCGCGTCACCTCGCGCAGCTGGAAGGCGTAGGGCGCGTCCGTCAGCTCGAACTCCTCGGACCGGCGCGCGGCACCCTTGACGACCGTGAAGTCGTTCGGGCGGCTGAGGGACGGGCCCGTCTCCAGGTACCCCTCCGTGCCGACGATGCGCGCCCTGCGCGTCGAATCGGAGACGAACGAGACCACGACCTGGGAGTGCGCGCCGCCCGCGTGCGTCAGCGCGAGGGCGCAGAGCTCGTCGACGCCGTCCCTGTTCACGTTCCCTGTCGCCCGCGCGCCGGTCGGGAGGCCGAGGGCGCCGATCACCCAGCAGAGCGGGTACACGGCCAGGTCCAGGAGCGCCCCACCACCATCCACGGGTGCCCAGAGGCGCGTTCTGGGGTCGCGCTCGGCCATGAAGCCCATGTCGGCCTGCACGTAGCGCACGGGGCCGAGCTCGCCGCTCTCCAGGACGTCCATGGCGGCCACGTACGTGGGGAGGAAGCGCGTCCAGACGGCCTCCATCAGGAACAGGCCGCGGTCGCGCGCGAGGCGCGCCAGGTCCTCGGCCTCAGCCGCCGTGATGGTGAACGCCTTCTCGACGAGGACGTGCTTGCCCGCGCGAAGCATGGCGCCGGCGACGGCGTGGTGCTGGCCGTGTGGGGTGGCGACGTACACGACGTCGACGTCGGGGTCCTCCGCGAGCGCCTCGTAGCCGCCTGCGCCGCCGTACGACGCCCTGAAGCCGTACTGGGTGGCGAAGGCGGCCGCCTTGGCGGCGTCGCGGCTGCTCACGGCCTGCAGGCGCGCGTCCTCCAGGCGCGCGAGCTGCGCTGTGACCGTGTGCGCGATCTTGCCGGTGGACACGACGCCCCAGCGCAGGGCGGGGCCCGTGGCCGTGAACGGGTCGGGGTTTTGGCGGCCGGTGAGCTCTGGCGGTGCCGTGAACGGTCTGGCGACGTGGCGGGCCATGCGTGAGGGTAGCGCGTCGGAGCTGCGGTGGGCAGCGGTGGCACTGGACCGGCTACCCGGGAGGGGTCCTGCTCGGAAAGTGATAATTACGGCGCTCGATAAGTGGCAGCGGAGATGCTCGGAAAGTGGTAACAACTCCGCTCGGAAAATAGTATTATCGGCCCTCGCAATGTGGTAGTCTCACCCCGTGGACGGCCTTACGACCGCTATCCTGTCGCGCCGGGCTGAGGCGAAGCTGGCCACCCTGTTCCGCGAGGAAGCCGTGATCGCAATCCATGGACCCCGTTCCGTGGGCAAGTCGACTGTGCTGCGCAGGTTCGCCGAGAGCCACGGCACCGAGGTGATCGACCTCGATGACCTGGTAGTGCGAGACGCCGTAGCCGCGAATCCCTCGTTGGTCACGAGGGCGCCGACCCCGGTGTGCATCGACGAGTACCAGCACGCGCCCGAGGTGCTCGACGCCATCAAGGCCAGGCTCAACCGAGAGGGTGTTCGACCAGGAGTTGCCGTCCTCACCGGCTCCACCAGGCAGGACGCCGTGCCGCGTACGGCGCAGGCGCTGACGGGGCGACTACACAGCTTCGTGATACTGCCCCTGTCGCAAGGCGAGGTCGCCGGTGTCCATGAGGACCTCGTCGCCTCGTTGCGAGTGGACCCGGACGCCTGCACCGCCAGGCATCCGACGTCGACAACGACCAGGAACGATTACGCCGAGCGGATCGTCGCCGGCGGCTTCCCGTTGGCGCTGCGAAGGTCCGGACACCTGAGGAACCGCTGGTTCGATGACTACGTACGAGCTTCCATCGACCGGGACGCCGCCGAACTCGCACGGGTAGGTCAAAGACAGGCCCTCGGAAGACTGTTGTCACTGCTTGCGTACAGATCGGCGCAGATTCTCAACGTCGCCAAGCTGACGAACGAGCTCCAACTCAACCGCAAGACCGTCGACGGTTACCTTCGTCTCCTCGAGGACCTGTTCCTGGCCTTCCGACTACAGGGCTGGGGCAAGACGCTGAGAGCGAGGGCCACGGGCAGTCCGAAGTTGCACATGGTCGATTCCGGCCTGGCCGCCCGACTGCTTCGCATCGGACCGGAGAAGCTGACCCGCTTTGACCCGGCAACTCTGACGGAGTTCGGCCACCTACTGGAGACTTTCGTGGTCGGCGAACTGCTGAAGCAGGTCTCCTGGCTCGAGGAGCAGCCGACAGTCGGTCACTGGCGCACGAGTGACGGCGACGAGGTCGACCTCGTAGTCGAGTTTGACGACGGCCGAGTACTAGCGTTCGAGGTCAAGGCCGCCGAGCGCATATCGAGTGAAGACTTCGGCGGCCTCAAGAAGCTGCGAGACGGACTCGGGGACCGGTTCATCGCAGGCGTGGCACTCGGTCTTGGTATTCGCTCTTACACTCACGATGACCGTCTGCATGTCATGCCCGTTGACCGACTATGGCGCCCCGTGCGCCACTGACCACCACCGCCCTACCCACTGGCGCCATGCCCGCTCAAAGTTTGTCGCCCACCTGATACGCTTCGCGCCATGAGGTTC
>JAMLIB010000021.1 GCA_023954415.1 Trueperaceae bacterium | reverse complement strand
CGTCGCGGCGACCGGCGCCAGCGAGCGTGCGGTCTGGTCGCTGGTCCTCGTCACCGGGCGCCCGACGCCGCTGGCGGTGCGGTGGCCGGTCTCGCGCTCGTCGTTGGCCGACCTCGGCCCCGGCCTCGTCAACGGCGGCGGCAGCGCCGACTGGCGCGAGGCCGCGCTGCTCGCCCGGCGCATCCTGACGGGCGACGGGCTCACGCTCACGAGCGCCGGGGCGCAGGCGCGCGCGGCCCAGGCCTCGAACGGGGTCGCGAACGGGGTCGCGAACGAGGTCGCGCGCGTCGTCCTGGTCGGCCCGACGGTCGCGGGCGCGGCGGAAGCGCTGGCGGTCCTGCCCGATGCGGAGGTGGTGCCCGTCCCTGGCGGGCCGGCGGTGGCGCTCGCCTCCGCCTCCCTCACGCCCGGCGCCTCGCCCGGTCAGTGGCGCGTCGCGGGCGAGATCGTCGGCCGTGCGGCCGACGCCGGCGCGGTCGACGGTGGCTCCATCGACGCCGGCGCGGTCGACGGCAGTTCCATCGACGGCAGTTCCATCGACGCCGGCGCGGCTAAAGCCGGCGCAGCAGGTGGTGCGACCGCGCTCGCCCTGGCATGGTCGGCGGGCCAGGGCGCCCTCGGACGGGTCGGCACGGTGGACGTGGCGTTGGAGCCCGCGACCGCGGGCGAGCTCCGCGGCGCGTTCGACCTCCTCCTCGACCTCCCCGCCGACCCGGACCTCGGCGCCGAGGCCACGGTAGGGACCCTGGAGCTCTCCGTGGGCGCGAGCGTCGCCGCGTTCGTGGCTCACGCACTGCCAGTGGCCGTGCGGGTCCTTTACCTCGGCCCGGGTAACGCCGCGCTCTCGGGTGCGCTGCGCGCACTGCCTTACGTCGAGCTCGAGGAGCTGCCTGTCGCTGCGGGCCTGCCGCAAGACGCCTCGGAGTTCGACCTCGTGGTCCTCGACCGCGTCGTCGTGCCGGAGGCGCCGCGGACCAGCACGTGGTGGCTCGCGTCCGCGCGCACGGAGGCGGAGCCGGAGCGTGCGACCGGTCCGGCGATCGGCGACGGGACCGCTGGACCGTGGGTCGAGGAGCCGTTCGTGGCGGCGACCGACTGGCGCGCCACGTCGTTCGGCGCCGTGTGGGGCTCCGAAGCCCTCCCGGGCGCCACCGTGCTCGTCGCCGGCCCTCACGGGCCCCTGCTGCAGCTGCGGTGGCGCGAGAGCGGGCTGGAGCTGCGCACCGCGTTCGACCTGAACGCGAGCGACTGGCCGGACGCCGACGGCTTCCCCCTCTTCGTGCGCGGCCTGCTCGAGCTCGTCGAGCCGAACGCCGGGCGCCTGGTGGAGCTGCCGTGCCTCGTAGGCTCGGCATGTGCGCTGCCGGCCGGAACGGTCGCCGTGACCGATCCGCGGGGCCATGCCGTGCCGCTCGGCACGACCCTCTACGGTTCCGAGCGTCTGGTGGGCGCCGACTTCGTGCCCGCCATGGCCGGCAGCTACCGACTCGTCGACGCGCGCGGCGTCACCCGGCCCCTTGCCGCCGCCGCGCTCGCCGACCGCCTGCCGGCCTTGGTCGGCGCGGACGGGAGCGCGGCGCCTGGTCGGGCTCCTCCATACCGGGTCCCGCTGCGCCGGATCCTGGCGGCCGCGGTCCTCCTCGTCCTCGTGGCAGAGGCCGTCGTCTGGTGGCGGTCGCCGGCACGGGCCGCCGGCAGTAAGGGGCGGCCGGTGAGGCTCGGCGCCCTCGCCCCCCGACTCCTGGTGCTCGCCCTCGTCGCGCTCGCCATGACGGACGCGCGCCTTCCCCTGCCCGCGCGCGGCGGCCTGCTCGTGGTCACGGGACCGCGGCAGGTGCTGGAGCCCTCAGCGGAGCTGGCGATGGAGGCGACAACCGAACCGACGAGGGCCGACCTCGAGCAGGACCTCGACATGGCGTCCGCGTCGGTCCCGCCCGGCATGCCCGCGCGCCTCGTGGTGGCGGGCGACGGGCTCGAGACCCGCGGCGACGTCACGCGCGCCGCCGCGCGGGTCGAGGCGCGCGGCCTAACGCTCGACGCGCGGGTCGACGTCGCACGGGGCGGCCCCGAAGGCGCCGCCACCGGCGCCACTGACGGCGCCACTGACGGCGCCACTGACGGCGCCGTGGGAGCCTCTGCCGCCCCCGACGCCGTGGTCCGCCGCGTCGTCGCGCCCGAGGCCGTCATGGTCGGCGACCGCTTCGAGCTGCAGGCGGTGGTCAACGCGAGCCGCGCCGGGGCGGCGCGCGTGACGACCTACGGCGGGGGCGAGGCGCTCGACGAACGCGAGGTCATGCTGCGAGCGGGCGACAACCTGGTGGCCGTCGAGGTCGTGGCGCTCGAGCCCGGCGACGAGCGCTACGCGGTCGTCGTGGCGCTGCCCGGCGACGGCGAGAGCCGTAACGACGTTGGCGCAGCGAACGTGAGCGTGGCTCCCGCCCCTCGGGTGCTCCTCATAGGCGAGGACGACGCCTGGCTGCGCGTCTTCGCGGCCGCCCTCGAGGCGCAGGGGGTGGAGGTCGTGTCGAGCGCCCCGGGGGAGCTGCCGGCGAGCCCCGGCGCTCTGGCGGCTTTCAGCGCCGCGGCGCTCATGAACGTGCCCGCGATCGCCCTCACGAGCGGGCAGCAGCTCGCCCTCGAGGCGGCGGTGTTCGACCTCGGCTTGCCCCTCCTGATGCTCGGCGGCGAGAGCGCGTTCGGCCCGGGCGGCTACTACGAGACGCCCCTCGAGCGCCTCTCGCCCACGTCCAGCCTCGTGCCGCGCGAGGCGCCCGAGCTGGCCATCGCGTTCGTCCTCGACCGCTCCAACAGCATGCGTCAGTACGCGGGCGACGCCGTGCGGCTCGACATCGCCAAGGTGGCCACCTTGAGCGCGCACGAGCTGCTGCCGGAAGGGGCGAAGAGCACCCTGATCGCCTTCGACTCCACCGCGCGCACGCTCGTGCCGCTCGGTCCGGCGGCGGAGGGCGAGGCGTTCCGCGCCGCCGTGCTCGAGCTCGACCCGCGGGGCGGCACGAACCTGTACCCGGCCCTGGTGGCGGCCTACGAGCAGCTGTCCGGCGCGGGCGCCGCCGCCGCGCACGTGATCGTCATGAGCGACGGCCTGTCGCAGCCGGGCGACTTCCCCGGCATCCTCGCGCTCCTGCGGGAAGCCAACGTGACCGTGTCGACCATCGCCATCGGGCCCGAGGCGGACGCCGACCAGCTCCGCGAGGTCGCCCGCCTTGGGGGCGGCACGTTCCACTCCAGCGCGGACTTCTCGGCGCTGCCGGGCATCATGGCCCACGAGGTCCTCCTGCAGTCGGGCGAGCTCACCGAGGAGCGCGACTCCACTCCGGCCTGGCAGGGACGGCGCCCACGCTTCCTGCGCGCCTGGCCGGACGCGCTCCCGGCGGTCGGCGGGTACGTGCCGACGAGCGTCAAGCCGGAGGCCAGGCTGCACCTCTCCGTCACGGACGAGCAGGGGGAGGTCCAGCCCCTCCTCGCGAGCTGGCACTACGGCGCCGGCGAGGTGGTCGCCTTCACGGCCCACGCCGCCGGACCCTGGACACGGGAGTGGCTGAGCGAACCGGCCTACCCGACGATGTGGGCGCACCTCGTCAGGCAGCTCACCAGGACCCCGAGCACCGCCGCCGTGCGACTTGCGCGCGACGGCGACCGCCTGCGCGTGGTCTCGGCGGCGGCGGACGCGGTCGTCGAGCTGCCGGGAGGCCGGTCCGCCGACCTGAGCGCGCGACCGGCGGCGGGCGGCTACGCCTCCGAGCTCTTCCTGGACGAGACGGGCACGTACCGCGTGACGGCCGGCGGCGCCACGCTCACGCTCGAGGTGCCTTACCTGGCCGTCCTCGACGCCGGTCGCGCGGCCCCGGAGCGGCTCGTGGCCACGGCGACCGCGACGGGCGGCCACGCGCTCGCGGACCTGGCGGACGCCCTGGCGCCCGTCGGTTGGTACTGGCCGCGCTCGCCCGTGTGGCCGCTGGCGCTCGGCGCCGCCCTCCTCGCGCTCCTCCTCGAACTCACCTGGCGCTACGCCCCCGACCTGCTCCGCGTCGCCAAGCCGCGCGCTCCGGTCGTGCCACGGAAGGACTGATGCCCATGCCAGAAGCCGAAGCGACGACCCCCATGCGATCCGGCGGCGAGCCAGACGGCCCGACCGCGACCACTGCGGGCCGGACGACCGCCGCGTCCACCGCCGCCCCACCTACCGGCACCGCCCCCACCGACGCCGCCGCGCTGGAGCGCGCGCTGGGTAGTCTGCGGCGCCTGCGCGAGGAGATAGGTCGCGTCGTCCTCGGGCAGGACGAGGTCGTCGACCAACTCTTGATAGGCCTCGTCTCCGGCGGGCACGTGCTGCTCGAGAGCGCGCCCGGGCTCGGCAAGACGCTCCTGGTGCGCACCGTCTCCGTCGCCGCCGGGCTGCAGTTCGCGCGCGTGCAGTTCACGCCCGACCTCATGCCGGCCGACGTGACGGGCACGATGATCCTCGTGCGCGACGAGCTGGGGGGCGGGCGGCTGGAGTTCCAGCAGGGGCCCATCTTCACGCAGCTCCTCCTGGCCGACGAGATCAACCGCGCCACGCCCAAGACGCAGTCGGCGCTCCTCGAGGCGATGCAGGAGAACACCGTCACGGCCGCCGGCCGCACGTGGCCGCTCCCGCGCCCGTTCTTCGTGCTGGCGACGCAGAACCCGATCGAGCTCGAGGGGACCTACATCCTGCCGGAGGCGCAGCTCGACCGCTTCCTCCTCAAGATCGTCCTGCCGCTGCCGAGCGAGGACGTCCTGGACGCCATCCTCGAGCAGACGACCGGCGCCGGCCTGCCCACCCCCGAGCAGGTGGCGACGCCCGACACGATCCTCGACCTGCAACGCCTCGTTCGCGAGGTGCCCGTCGCCGCTCACGTGAGGCGCGGCGTCGCGCGGTTCCTGCTCGCCACGCACCCCGAGCGCGAGGCGTCGAGCCCCGACGTGCGGCGGTACGTGCGCTTCGGCGTGAGCCCGAGGGGCGGGCAGTCGCTCCTGCTCGCTGCCAAGGCGAACGCCCTGTTGCGCGGGCGTTACAACGTGGCGTTCGACGACCTGCGCGCCGTGTTGGCGCCCACGTTGCGGCACCGCTTCCAGCTCAACTTCGAGGGGGAGGCCGATCCGGGCGTGGACGCCGAGCGGCTGCTCCGGCAGGTCTTCGAGGCCAGCGCGGGCGCGTGAGTGGGCGGGCGTGAGCGCGTGAGCGGAGGCGAGCGACCGGAGCCGCGCGCGGACGTGCGGCTGAGCGTGGTGGACGTCGCGCCCCCGCCGAGCCTCCTGCAGCGCCTGGCGCGCCGCCGCCTGAACGTGCCGCGCGCCGGCACGTTCGGCGGGGTGGGCGAGCACCGCTCGAGCACGCTCGGGCCCGGCCTCGAGTTCGCCGAGTACCGCGCCTACCAACCGGGCGACGACCTCAGGCGCGTCGACCCGCATCTGGAGGCCCGGTCCGGCGAGCTGTTCGTGCGGGAGGGTGACCTCTTGGAGCAGCTGGCCGTGACGGTGGTGGTCGACATGAGTGCGTCCATGGGGGGCGGCGTGCCGGAGAAGTCCGTCCTAGCGCGGCGCGTGGCCGGGGCGCTCGCGTACGTGGCGCTCGCCGGCAGCGACCGCGTGCGGCTCGTAGCCTTCACCGGCCGCGGCCTGCGCTGGGGTCCGCGGGGCGGCGGGGTGCGCGCGGCCGGACAGCTCTTCGAGTGGCTCGAGGGGCTGCGGGCGGAGGGCGCGGTGGAGTTCGACCACGCCGCCAAGGCGCTCGCGGCGCGCCTGCCGCGCCCAGGAGTGTGCCTGGTCGTCAGCGACTGGCTCTTCGCGGCCCCCGAGGCTGGGTTGGGTGTGCTTCGGGGCGCCCGGCAGGCGGTCGTCGGTGTGCAGGTCTGCTCGCCCGAGGAGCTGGACCCGGGCGTGCTCGCGACGGGCGGGCTCGGTGGCGGCACGCTCACCCTCGAGGACGTGGAGACGGGGGCGGAGGTGAACGTGGCGCTCACGCCCGCCGCGCTGGCCGTCTACGCGCGGAACCTGCGGCGGTGGCAGGAGGGGCTGGAGGCCGCCTTCGTGCGCCACGGCGGGATGTGGCTGCGCGCGCGCTCCGACGCCGACCTGGAGGCGCTTCTCCTCAAGGAGTGGGCGGGGTACGGCCTCGTTCGCTAGCGGCGTGGCCGACTGGGAACGCGCGGTCGTGGTGCTCGTGACGCTCGATCAGCGCCGCCAGGATGACGCTCGTGTCGAGCGCGATCGGCTTGTTACTGCCCGCGCTCATCACGCAGCCGAGCCCGGACGGTCTCTACTTCCGAGGCGAGGAGGACGGGTTCGTCCTCACCTGGCGCACCTGCGCTGCGCGCTACGCCGATGCCGTCCTTCATCACCAGGCTCACGGCGGTCGGCGCCGGCTCGATCTCGATTCGACCGTCCCTCAGGCGCGCCTGCAACGGCATGCCGGGGCGCAACCCGGCCGCGTCGCGCAGCGTCTTCGGGATGACGAGCCGGCCGGCGGCGTCGATGGTAACAGTCATGGCGCCAGTCCGCCATGAGCGCGGATGGCTGATCGATCCTAGCGCTGCGAACGGCGTTGTTCGACCTACGACCGGGCCGCTCACCCCCCGCCCCAGGCCGGACGGCCGGCCTGTGTACCACTTGACCATGACGGCGTGTTGACATCCCCGCACACCCTGCGTACCCTTTCAGAGGGAGATTTAGAAACCCCATTGCGAAAGCTGTTTCATAGTGCGAGTTCCAGCCGCCGGCGAAGCCTAGCCCGACCGCCGTCGACCATCACCAGGGCCGCGGAGGTGACGGTTCGCAAGAGCGAAGGACAGGCCGCACGCCACGACTCCAGCCCGGAACCGAACACGGTTCGACGAAGCCGACGCGAGCCCGCGGAGACTTCGGCAGCGACTGGCCGGGGGCACGACCCTTGGACCCACGTTGAACACCCACGGAGGCACAACCTGATGCAAGCGAAGCCCAACAACCTTCTGCGCGCGGTGGTCGTCTCGCTCATGGCGCTCCTCGTCGCGTTCGCGTCGGCCCAGAGCCGCACGGACGCCCGCGTCCTCGAGCAAGAGGCTCAGATCGGCATCCTCGACCTCTACGAGGCCCTCACGCCCCTCAAGTCGGTCGCCAGCTTCATGACCGTCGGCGCCCACCCCGACGACGAGCGCTCCAGCCAGATCGCGCTCCTCTCCAAGGGCCTCGGCGTGCGTAGCATCACCGTCACCGCCAACCGCGGCGAGGGTGGCCAGAACTCCATCGGCACCGAGTACCGCCAGGCCCTCGGCGTGCTGCGCAGCCGCGAGATGGAACAGGCCAGCGCGGCGTTCAACGTCGAGCTGTTCTTCCTCAGCGAGAGCTTCGCCGACCCCATCTTCGACTTCCGCTTCTCCAAGTCCGCCGTCGAGACCCTCGAGATCTGGGGCGAGGACGTCATGATGGAGAAGCTCGTGCGCGCCATCCGCCAGAGCCGCCCTGACGTCATCTTCACGAACTTCCAGAACGTCTTCGGCCAGCACGGCAACCACCGCGCCATGGCCTACGCGGCCGAGCAGGCGTTCGCCCTCGCCGCCGACCCGAACGCCTACCCCGAGCACTTCGAGCTGGGCCTCGAGCCGTGGCAGGCCGCCAAGTTCTACCTGCCGAGCGGCCGCGGCTCCGGCCAGGCCGACTTCGAGCTGGAGACGACCCTCTCGATCCCGACCGGCGGCTACGACCAGGTCTACGGCGCCACGTACGAGCAGCTCGGTCAGCAGTCGCGCGCCTACCACCGCAGTCAGGACATGGGCAGCTGGGCCGACGAGCGCGCCACGAACTCCAACCTCCACCTCGTCCAGTCGTTCGTGACGGACGCGGAGACCGACACCTCGCTCTTCGCCGGCATCCCGTACACCGTTGCCGACCTGGCCGCCAAGGTCGATGACGCCAAGCTCGCCGGCCTCCTGACCGACGCGCAGACCGCCATCGACCACGCCATCGCCGCGTTCCCCGACTTCGGCGCCGTGCAGGGCGAGCTGACCGTCGCCCTCGCGACCGTGCGCGCCGCCCGCGCCACGCTCGCCGCGAGCGCCGTTGACGCCGCCACGGCCTCCGATATCGACTTCCGCCTGGCACAGAAGGAACTCGAGCTCCAGGTCGCGAGCCGACGCGCCCTCTCGCTCGTCACGCGCGTCGTGGCCGCCAACCCCGAGCTCACCCGCGGCGGCACGACCGAAGTGACCGTCAGCGCCTACCTCGGCGGCACCGTTAACGCCGACAACGTCACGTTCGCCGTCGTGGCCCCGGAAGGCTGGACCGTCGAGCCCAAGGAGGCCGTCGAGCCGGCCAGCCTGACCAACGGCCAGACCGCCAAGCAGACCTTCGTCGTCACCGTCCCGGCGGACGCCCCC
>JAMLIB010000020.1 GCA_023954415.1 Trueperaceae bacterium | reverse complement strand
GAAGCAGGGCGAGATCGTGGCGCTTCTTGCCATGCATCCTGGAGGGCTCACGTGCGAGCGGCTGCATGACTTGCAGTGCGGCGGGCTGGGGGAGTCCAACACCACCAAAGTAGCCGTTTCACGCTTGCGCAAGGAACTGCCGGTCTCGACCTCGCCTTATCGTCTTACGGTGCCGTTCAAGGCGGACTTCATCGAGGTGTCCAAGCTTCTGGATGCCGGCGAACTGCAGAAGGCGCTGAACCTCTACACGGGTCCTTTCTTGCCGGAGTCCGATGCTCCGGCTATCGTCGAACACCGTCAGTACCTGGAGGAGAGCCTCAGGCAGGCTGCTCTCGATTCGAAGGACAGCGACGCGCTGATTCAGCTGGGCACGGTATTGGACGACGATCTCGAGATATGGCTGGCGGCCCGTGCGCACCTGCCGCCTGGCGACTACCGCGGCTCGGCGATATCCGCCCGCATCAGGCGCATAAAGGCCGGCTGGTAGGCCGGTGCAGCGGTGTGCGCTCGCATCGTGGCCAGAACGAGCCGTTCGCTCGCGCTACCGCTACCACCGGGCAGCGTACGCGGTGCGCAGGTGCCCTACGCCCTAGCCGTCCTTCCGCCAGACAGACCTTCCGCCGACGACCATCTCCTTGATCGTCGGTAAGCCCCACGTGTAGAGGGGCATCAGTGCTCGGGCCGAGTCGACGACGAGGTAGTCGGCAGGGGAACCCGCCTGCAGCGTGCCCCAGCCGGGCCGGCCGAGCGCCTTGCCTGCGTTCGCCGTACCCGCTATCAGGGCTTCCTGGACGGTCAGCCCGGAGGTCGCGATGGCCAGCTGCAAGGCCGGCAAGAGCCCGAACACAGGCGAGGAACCCGGGTTGTGGTCCGAGGCCACAGCGAAGGTAACGCCGCTGCCTCGCAACACCTCTGCGCTGGGCACCGGCTTCTTGAGTAGGAGTGCCGCCACGGGCAGAACGGTGGCCACCGAGCCTGCTTTCGCCAAAGCCTCGAAGTCGTCCGGCGTGGCCGACTCGAGATGGTCCGCCGATAGGCCGCCCAGTTCCGCTACGAGGCGCGCCGCGCCCGTATGCGTGAGCTGCTCGGCGTGCGCTTTCACCTGGAGGCCGTGGCTGAGGCCCGATTCCAAGATGCGCCGCGCTTCAGCCAACGTGAAGGCGCCCTCGTCGCAGAAGACATCGACGGTGTCGGCGAGGCCCGTGCGGGCAGCCTCGGGGAGCGTCTCCATCACGAAGCGGTCGACCGCGAACCGGCGCTCGACGCCGGGGTCGGGCACGTGCGCAAGTAGGGTGGTCGTCACCCGTTGCGGGCCGTCCTCGCCCAGCTTCCGGGCAACCCGCAACATCTTCAGCTCCGACTCGGTATCGAGGCCGTAGCCGGACTTGATCTCGATGGCCGTGACGCCGCCCCGCAGGAAAGCGCCGGCCCGCCGCCGCGCCAGCATCAGCAGCCCGTTCTCGCTTGCCGCGCGGGTAGGCGCAACGGTGTTGCGTATGCCCCCACCAGTAGCCAGCAGTTCGGCGTAGGACACCCCTTGAGAGCGTAAGACGTACTCGTCCAACCGGTCGCCTGCCCAGACCAGGTGCGTGTGGCTGTCCACCAAGCCTGGTATGACGCCCCGGCCGTCCAGGTCGAGCGTGGACCACGCGGAGTACTCGGACGGCACCTCGCTCTCCAGCCCCACCCAGGCGACGTGTTCGCCCTCGAGCGCCATGGCTGCCCCTGTGAGCGTCGTATGTGGAGTCAGCAACTCGCTGATGCCCTTGACCAGGGTGCGCCGGGCGTCGTGATCCGCTGCCAGTGGCAGGCTCATGCTCTACGCTGATCGGTCACGCCGGGAAGGTCCATCCCGCGGGCGCGAGCGGCCTCGACGGCCAAGTCGTAACCGGCGTCGGCATGCCGCATGACGCCCGTGCCGGGGTCGTTGAGGAGCACTCGGGCGAGGCGCTCGGCCGCCGCGCTGGAGCCGTCGGCGACGCACACTTGACCGGCATGCAAGCTGTAGCCCATCCCGACGCCGCCGCCGTGGTGGAAGCTCACCCAGCCGGCGCCGCTCACCGCGTTGAGGGCGAAGTTGAGGAGCGCCCAATCGGCTACTGCGTCCGAGCCGTCTTGCATCGCTTCCGTCTCCCGGTACGGGCTTGCAACGGAGCCGGAGTCGAGGTGGTCGCGGCCTATCACGACGGGCGCCTTGAGCTCGCCGCTGGCGACCATCTCGTTGAACCGCAGGCCGGCCTTGTCGCGCTCGCCGTAGCCGAGCCAGCAGATGCGCGCCGGCAGGCCCTGGAAGGCGAACTTGCCGACGCCTTCGGTCAGCCAGCGCCTCAGCCCCACGTCCTCCGGGAAGAGCTCGAGGATCGCCCGGTCCGTGCGGCGGATGTCCTCCGGGTCGCCTGACAGCGCTACCCAACGGAACGGCCCCCGCCCTTCGCAGAACTGATCGCGGATGAAGGCCGGCACGAAGCCGGGGTAGGCGAAGGCGCCAGCGAACCCGCCCTCGCGAGCGAACGCCCTCAGGTTGTTGCCGTAGTCGAAGGCGATCGCACCGGCGTTCTGCAGGTCGACGATGGCGGCGCAGTGCCTGGCCATGGCTTGCAGTACGCGTTCGCGATAGGCCTTGGGGTCGGCGGAGCGACTGGCGGCTACGTCCTCGTCCGGCAGCGCGGGTGGCGAGTAGCCGTAGAGAGGGTCGTGGGCGCTCGTCTGGTCGGTCACCAGGTCGACCGTGACCCCACGGCGCACCAACTCGGGCAACACCTCGGCCGCGTTCCCGAGGAGGCCGACCGAGAGCCCGCGCTTCTCGCGCTTGGCGGCTTCGAGCGCTCGCAACGCCTCGTCGAGGTCCGTGCTCCCCAGATCCAGGTAGCCCGTCTCCAAGCGCCGCTGTATGCGGTGCTGGTCCACCTCGACGACCAGGACGGCGCCCTGGTTGAGGGTGACGGCGAGGGGCTGGGCGCCGCCCATGCCACCGAGGCCGGCCGTCACCGTGAGGGTGCCGGCCAACGTACCGCCGAAGTGCCGGCGCGCGGCGGCGGCGAAGGTCTCGAACGTGCCTTGCAGGATGCCCTGGGTCCCGATGTAGATCCACGACCCGGCCGTCATCTGCCCGTACATCATCAGGCCGGCCGCGTCGAGGCGATCGAACTCGTCCCAGGTCGCCCACTTCGGTACGAGGTTGGAGTTCGCGAGGATCACGCGCGGCGCCTGCTCGAAGGTGCGGAAGACCCCGACAGGCTTGCCGGATTGGACGAGCAGCGTCTGGTCGTCCTCCAAGCGCTCCAGGGTCGCGAGGATGCGGCGGTAGGCATCCCAATCGCGCGCGGCCTTACCGCGCCCGCCGTAGACGACGAGACGTTCCGGCGCCTCGGCCACTTCCGGATCGAGGTTGTTCATGAGCATCCGCATGGCTGCTTCCTGGATCCATCCCTTGGCAGTCCGTGCGTTGCCTCTCGGGGCCCTTATCGGCCATGTCGGCGGTGTTCCCATGGTCATGTGCTTGGCCTCCAGCGGCCTGAAGTCAAGCCATTATCGCCTGCCTAGCGCGCCCATGACGGAGCCATGACCTGGCGTCGATAGCCTCACCGTCGGAGGTTGAGCCATGCAGAGAACGTCGAAGTCAAGACCCGTGAAGTCCGTCCTAGCCTTGGTGGCCGCGACGCTCGGCCTGTACGCTGCCGCCCAGAACACGATAGTCGTGGACGGCTCGTCGACCGTCTACCCGATCTCGCTCGCGATGGCCGAGGAGTTCACGATCGACAACCCCGGCATCCCCGTCTCCGTCGGCTTCTCCGGCACGGGCGGCGGGCTCTCCAAGATCTGCGCGGGCGAGATCGACATCGCCGACGCGAGCCGCGTGGTCAAGTCGACCGAGCTCGAGGCGTGCGCGGCCAACGGCATCGAGCTGATCGAGCTGCCCGTCGCGGCCGATGCGCTCACCGTCGTCGTCAACAAGCAGAACGACTTCGCGACGTGCCTTACGGTGGCCGAGTTGAACGCCATCTGGGCACCGGACTCGCAGGTCGTCAACTGGAGCCAGGTGCGCGCCGGCTTCCCGGACGCCCCCCTCACGCTCTTCGGTCCCGGCACCGACAGCGGCACGTTCGAGTACTTCACCGAGGCCGTGAACGGCAAGGCCGGCGCCATCCGCACCGACTACTTCCCGAGCGAAGACGACAACGTCCTCGTCCGCGGGGTGGAGAGCGACATCTACGCCATGGGCTACTTCGGCTTCGCCTACTACGCGGCCGACTCCGAACGCCTCAACGCCGTGCAGGTCGACGGCGGTAACGGCTGTGTCGCGCCCAGCGCGGTGACCATCGAGTCAGGCACCTACACGCCCCTCTCGCGCCCGCTCTTCATCTACGTGAGCACCAAGGCGTTAGCCACCAAGCCGGGCATCGCTGAGTTCGTCGACTACTACCTCTCGGAGGACGCGCGGGAACTCGTCGAGCACACCGGCTACGCTACTTACTCGGACGACGTCTACGCCGCGGTGGCCGCGCGCTTCGCCGCCCGCGTGACGGGTACGGCGTTCGGAGACTTCCGACCGGGCGACAGCGTGCTCGACGCCATCAAGAGCAACGAGTGACGGAGGCGGGAACCAAGTGAGCCGGGCGGCCGCTGGGGGTGGGGACGGGCGGGAGGGCACCTTGCGGCTGAGCCGCTCGGAGGCCAACCGCGAACGCATGGTGGCGTGGGTCCTTGGCCTCGCCGCAGCGCTGACGGTCCTCACCACCGCGGCCGTCGTGATCGTCCTGGCGAGGGAGACCGTCGGGTTCTTCCTAGACCCTGCCGTCAGTGTATGGGAGTTCCTCACGGGCGACCGCTGGACGCCGCTGTTCGCCGACAAGCATTTCGGCATCCTGCCGCTCGTGACCGGCACGCTGCTCGTCACCGCCATCGCGGTGCTCGTCGGCGTGCCGCTGGGTTTGGCCGGCGCCATCTACCTGGCCGAGTACGCCCCCCCGGGCCGGCGACGCAGGCTCAAGGGCATCCTGGAGCTCCTTGCGGGGATCCCGACCGTGGTGCTCGGCTTCTTCGCCCTCTCTTACGTCACGCCTTGGCTCCAGAGCTTCATCCCGGGCGTCAGGTTCTTCAACGCCCTTTCCGCCGGGCTCGTGATGGGCTTCATGATCTTGCCGACCGTCTCGAGCCTGGCGAGCGACGCCTTGCAGGCCGTCCCGCAGTCCTTGCGCGAAGCCGGTTACGGGCTGGGTGGCAGCAAACTGGACGTCATCGTCAGGGTGCTACTCCCGGCGGCGTTCTCGGGCCTGGCCGCCGCCGTGATCCTGGCGTTCTCGCGCGCGGTCGGAGAGACCATGATCGTCAGCCTCGCCGCCGGCCAACGCCCGACGCTCACGTTCGATCCGCGGGAGACGATCGCCACCATGACGTCGTTCATAGTGCAGGCCGCGACCGGCGACCAACCGGTAGGGTCGTTGGCGGCTCGGTCCCTGTACGCCGTCGGGGCCGTGCTCTTCGCCATGACCTTGGTGATGAACCTCGCCTCGCAGGCCCTGGTGCGGCGCTTCCGGGAACGTTACGAATGAGGGCGGCACGCGCCAGGAGAGTACGTGGTGGGCTGTTCCACGCGGCGGTGGCGGTTCCCACGTTCCTGGCCCTGGTGTTGCTGGCGGCGCTGTTGGCCGAGCTGCTCACGGACACCGTCTCCTGGCAAGTCGTCGAGCCTCGGGGCAGCGGCGAGTCGTTCGCCTTCTTCGCCGGCTTCTCGCTCGCTGGCAGCTGGGAGAAGGTCGTGCGCCTCGAGCTAGCCGCGCGGGGCAGCGACCAGGCAGAGATCGACGCGGTCACGCAAGACCCGGACGAGCGGCGGAAGTTCGCCGCCCGCAACCGCGTAGAGCTCATGTTGTGGGCCGACGGCAAGCCCATGCGCTGGGTCGTCACCGGGAGCAGGGACGCCTTGGTGCAGGATCACGGCCTGCTCACCGGGTGGCAGAGGCGCGGCGAGCTCCTCGCCGGGCTGCAACCCGGGCAACACCTCTATCTGAACCCATGGCTCGATATCGCTTTCTTCGCCAAGTCCGCCTCACGTACGCCGCTGATGGCGGGTCTGGCCCCCGCGCTCCTCGGCAGTCTCTGGGTGATCGGACTGGTCATCCTCATCGCCGTTCCCGTCGGCGTCGGCGCGGCGATCTACCTGGAGGAGTACGCGGCCGACAACGCCTTCACGCGTGTCCTCGAGGTCAACCTGCGCAACTTGGCAGGGGTGCCTAGCATCGTGTACGGGATCCTCGGCCTCACCGTGTTCGTGCGCCTCCTAGGCCTCGGCCCGGTCGTCCTCGCCGCCGCCCTCACGCTGTCGCTGCTCGTCGTGCCGGTGGTCGTCATCGCCTCGCGCGAGGGCATCAGGAGCGTCCCAGCCTCCATGCGGCAGGCGGCTTACGGTCTGGGCGCCACCAAGTCGCAGGTGGTCTTCCGCGTGGTGCTCCCGGCGGCGCTGTCGAGCGTCGTGACCGGTGTCATCCTGGCTGTGGCGCGCGCCCTGGGCGAGACGGCGCCACTGCTCGTCATCGGCGCCGCCGTCTTCGTTCCTGGGCTCCCGAACGGACCATTGGCGCAGTACACGGCGCTGCCCATCCAGATCTACACCTGGGTGGGAGAGAACGAGCGGGAGTTCGCCCACGTGGCGTCCGCAGGCATAGTGGTGCTCCTGGGCGTGTTGGGACTGCTGTACGGCGTGGCGTTCTGGTTGAGGCGCAAGTACGAGAGGCGTTGGTGAAGCGAGGCGATGGGAAGGACAACGTGAGCAAGGCACTTCCGGAAGACCACGTCACCGTCCGCACGCACAGCGTGCCGGCGAGCGAAGCCGTAGTCGGCATCGAGGGGTTCAGCCTCTGGTACGGAGGGTTCAAGGCGCTCAAGAACGTGTCGCTGACCGTGCCTCGCGGGCAGGTCACGGCGCTGATCGGCGCGTCCGGCTGCGGCAAGAGCACGCTCCTGCGCAGCATCAACCGCATGAACGACCTGGTCGACGGGGTGCGGACGGAAGGGCGCGTGACTTACGAGGGGCACGAGCTGTACGGCGCCGACGTCGACCCGGTCGAGGTCAGGCGCCGCGTCGGCATGGTGTTCCAGAAGCCCAACCCGTTCCCCAAGTCCATCTACGACAACGTCGCGTTCGGTCCGCGCCTCATCGGCCGGACGCAGGACCTGGACGTGACGGTCGAGCGGGCCCTACAGGACGCCGCGCTCTGGGACGAGGTGCAAGGCAACTTGAAAGGCTCAGCCTTCGGCCTCTCCGGTGGTCAGCAGCAACGCCTGTGCATGGCGCGCGCCTTGGCGACGGAGCCGGCCGTGCTGCTCATGGACGAGCCGACGAGCGCGCTCGACCCTATCGCCACCGACCGCATCGAGCGCCTCATCGCCGACCTCAAGGGGCGCTACACGGTGGTCATAGTCACGCATAACATGCAGCAGGCCGGCCGCGTGAGCGACCGTACCGCCTTCATGCACTTGGGCACGCTCGTCGAGGAGGGGCCGACGGACCAGATGTTCACCGCCCCCAAGCACGAGCTCACCGAGCGTTACGTCTCGGGGCGGTTCGGCTGAGGGGGCGGCGCGAGGTCGACGCCGTTCACCTCGTTCATCGCCCGCTCCGCGCCGCTCCTGGCGATCAGCTCCACGGCGTCGGCGGCGCTCGCGACGACGCGCCCCAGTAGCGCCGCCTCGCCTTCGTCGAAGCGGCTCAGCACCCAGTTCTCCGTGGCCCAGCCTTCGGGCGGCCGCCCCACGCCTACCTTCAGGCGCCAGAAGCTTGGACCAATGGCGCGGGCGATGTCCGCCACGCCCCGTTGCCCCCCGCCGCTGCCGCCGAACCTGACGCGGAGGCGGCCCAAGGGCAGGTCGATGTCGTCGTGTACCACGAGTAGTTCGGCCGGACGCACCCCGCCCTTCGTGAGCGCCGCCTGGACCGCCCGGCCCGAGAGGTTCATGAAGGTCAGGGGCTTGAGCAGTTGAACGGTGGTCGACGCGAGGGTGGCGGGCGCCAGCTTCGTGGTGGTCGCCTCGCGCTCTTGCCTGAAGGCGCCACCGTGCCTGCGCGCGAGCTCGTCAACGACGAGGAACCCGGCGTTGTGCCGGGTTCCTGAGTAGCGCGGGCCTGGGTTGCCTAGGCCGACTACGAGCCTTACAGGGGTCGTGTCCGAGGGTAGCCCCAACCCTGGTCGTTACTCGTCGCCGGCGGAGCCGATGACTTCGGGCTCGGTGGCGCCGGCGGAGCTGTCGTCGGACACCCGAGGCGGCACGACGGCCACGACGGAGAGCTCGAGGTCGTCGAGCACGGTGGCTTCCTGGGGGAGACCGGCGACGAGGTCCCTCACGTGGAGGCTCTCCCCGATCTTGACCGAGGACACGTCGAGCGTGACGTGGTTGGGGATGAAGCGGGGCAGGACGGAGATCTTGACCTCGCGGCGCTGCACGTCGAGCAGACCGCCGTCGCGCACGCCAGCGGCCGTGCCGACGACCTCGATGGGCACGTGGACCTCGAGGGCCTCGTCGGCCGTCACCGCGAAGAAGTCGACGTGCATGGGCTCGCGGCGGCGCTTGTCCATCTGGACCTGCTTCACGAGCACGGCATGCTCCTGCCCGTCGACCACGAGGTCGATCAGGGAGGAGGTCCCCTGCGCGCGGAAGGCCTTGTCGAACGCGCGCATGTCGAGCGTGATGGACTCGTTGAGGTCCTTGTTGTAGACGACCGCGGGGAGCTTCCCATCGCGGCGCAACTGCGCTGCCGTGCCCGGCGCGCGCTTCTCGGCTTCGATTCTCATGGTTCCTCCGGTGCGTCTTCCCTTGTGCGGCGACGCGATCGCAACTAGTGACGATACTCGTTATCACCCGTGTCTGTAAAGACACGCCGAGCGCGAAGAGTGCGGCGGGCTGCCGGACATGACGATCGGCGGAGCTCGCCGGGCCACCCGAGGCGCGTGGGGCGTGAGGTGGCGTCTAGCGTGCCGCCGTACGCGTCTTCTTCAGTTGGCGAACAGGGAACTGACGGACACGTGGTCGTGAACGTTGCGGATCGCCTGCGCCAGCAGCGGGGCCACGCTGAGGACGTGGATGCGGTCGGTCGTCTTGGCCAGCGGGACGGTGTCGGTGACGTAGATGCCGGTGATGGAGTCGTGCGTGAGGCGCTCCAACGCCGGCGGCGTGAACACGGCGTGCGTGGCGGCGACGCGCACGTCGGGCTGTGCGCCCAGCTTCAGCAGGGAGTCGATGCCGTGGCGCATGGTGCCGGCGGTGGAGATCATGTCGTCGATGATGATGGGGCGCTTCCCCTCGACCTCGCCGATGACGTGCGTCACCTCGGTCTCGGTCGGGCTCGTACGACGCTTGTAGAGCATCACCAGCGGCAGGTTCAAGTGGTTGGCCAGGCGTCTGGCTTCCGTCGCGCGGCCGACGTCGGGGGAGACCACGACGCTGTCGGTGAGGTCCATGTTCTTGAGGTGACCGCCCAGGATGGGCAGCGCCGTCAGGTGATCGACGGGGACGTCGAAGAACCCTTGGATCTGCCCGGCGTGCAGGTCGACGGTGATGACGCGATCGGCGCCGGCGGTCTCGAGGAGGTTGGCGACGAGCTTCGCCGTGATCGGCTCGCGGGCCTGCATCTTCTTGTCCTGGCGGGCGTAGCCGAAGTACGGGATGACGGCGTTGATGCGCCAGGCGGAGGCGCGGCGCAGCGCGTCGGTCAGTACGAGGAGCTCCATGAGGTTGCTGTTCACGGGAGCGCAGGTCGACTGGATGATGTAGCAGTCGGCACCGCGGACGCTCTCGTCGATGCTGATGCGGGTCTCGCCGTCGGGGAACTTACCGACCGTGCCCTGGGCGATGTGGGTGCCGAGGTAGTCGGCGACGGCCCGCGCCAGCGCCGGGTTGGCGTTGCCGGTGAACAGCTTGACGTCCTCGCCGCTCCTCACAGTCCACCGCCCCAGGTTTCCGCTGGGAATCCGCGGGAGGGGAGCCGGTCGGCGGTGCGCGGCCACGTCGCCACGCGCCGCCCGTGGGCGGCATGCTTGGATGGTTCGAACGTCACGGAACACCTCGCACTGGGCACTTGGGC
This sequence comes from Trueperaceae bacterium, assembly GCA_023954415.1. NCBI lineage: Bacteria > Thermotogati > Deinococcota > Deinococci > Trueperales > Trueperaceae > Trueperaceae bacterium. Next base: position 2,030 of record JAMLIB010000020.1, on the reverse strand, counting down.
CGCTACGGCCCTCGACTCGTCCGCGACTGCGGCAGGCGGCGCTGCCGGCCCACGGTTCGGCCACGCGCGAGTATACCCGTCAGCGCCGCGACCCGCCCGCGGGGCGGGACGCGGAGAGGACACGTCGCGGCGCCTCGTCGATCCGCGCTTGACGAGCGGCGCTCGAGCGCACCCGCCTAATGCACTTCTGGCGCGCACATGCGTTTCGGCGCGCCCGCGTGCTTCCGCCGCGCACGCGCTTCGCCGCGCCTACGCGCTTCTAGCGCGCCTACGCGCTTCTAGCGCGCCTACGCGCTTCTAGCGCGCGTACTCGACAGCCCGCGACTCGCGCACGACCGTGACCTGCACCTGCCCCGGGTACTCCATGTCCTGCTCGATGCGGTTCGCGACGTCTCTCGCGAGGAGCACGGCCGTGGCGTCGTTGACGCGCTCCGGCTGCACGATGATGCGCAGCTCGCGGCCGGCCTGGATGGCGAAAGCACTCTCGACGCCGGGGAAGCTCGTCGCGATGGCCTCGAGCCCTTCGAGCCGCTTGATGTAGCTCTCGAGCGTCTCGCGGCGCGCGCCCGGCCTCGCGGCGGAGATCGCGTCCGCGGCGTTCACGATGATGGGGAAGAGCGTCTCGGACTGGTCCAGGTCGTGGTGGTTGCCGATGGCGTCGATGACTTCCTTCGGCTCCCCGAAGCGCTTCCCGAGGCTGGCACCGATGACCGTGTGCGTGCCCTCGATCTCGCGGTCGATGGACTTGCCGATGTCGTGCAGGAGGCCGGCGCGGCGCGCCATGGCCTCGTCGAGCCCGAGCTCGGCGGCGATGATGCCCGTGAGGTGGGCCACTTGCACGGAGTGTTTGAGGATGTTCTGGCCGTAGCTGGTGCGGAACTGCATGCGCCCGAGGAGTTGCACGAGGCCGGGCTTGAGGCCGACGACGTTCGCCTCCAGCGCGGCTTCCTCGCCGCGCTCCCTGATGTACTGCTGCATCTCCTGTTGCGCCTTGTGCACGACCTCCTCGATGCGCGCCGGATGGATCCGTCCGTCCGTAACGAGCTCGGTGAGGGCCAGCTGGGCGACCTCGCGCCTCATCGGGTTGAAGCTCGAGAGCAGGACCGCTTCCGGCGTGTCGTCGATGATGAGGTCGACGCCGGTCAGGGCCTCGAACGCCCTGATGTTCCGGCCTTCGCGGCCGATGATGCGGCCCTTCATCGCGTCGCTCGGGATGGGTACGACCGAGACGCTGATGGCGGCGGATACCTCGGAGGCGCTCCGCTGGATCGCCTGGGCGAGGATGTCCTGCGAGCGCTTGCGCGACTCGGCGTCCGCCTGCTCGATGGCGCCGCGCACGCGCACCGCCTTCTCCCGCTCCAGCTCCCGTTCCAGCTTGTCGACGATGAGCTGGGTGGCCTGCTCGCGACTCAGCTGGGCGATCTCGTGTAGCTGCGCTTCCATGGCGGCCTCGCGCGCGTCGATCCCTTCCTCCCGGGCGCTCAGGTCGGTGTTGCGCTGGTTGAGGCGTTCCTCCGCCTCGTCCAAGCGCAGCGCGCGGGCGTCCTGCTGCTCGCTGCGGCGGTTGAGGCGCTCCTCCTGCTGCTCGAGGCGCTCGCGGTCGCGCCTTGCCTCGTCGCGCGCCTCGCGCGCCTCCTTGCGGTCGCGCTCGATCTCCACCAAGGCGCGGTCCGCTTCGGCCTTGCTCGTCTCTCGCAGGTGCCGCAGCTCGTCATCGAGGCGCGCGCGCTTGACGCGCTCGTCCTCTTCCCAGCGGGCGCGGGCCGCGGCGACGGTCGCCTCGGCGGAGCGGACGGCTTGCTCGCCCGTTGCCCGCGCTTCGCGCTCGGCCTCCGCCATGCGCTCGGCGACGAGGCGCTTCGCTTCCGCCTCGGCGTCACGCTCGTTGCGCCGGCGGAGGAAGTAGACGACCGCTGCGCCGATGATGAGGCCGAGGAGTAGCAGCAGGATGGAAGTTGAGGAGCCGTTCACTGCTCACCGCCTTCTACGTCGTCCACGTCTTCGGTGCTTGCGGCGCCCGTGGTCTTTGC
>JAMLIB010000019.1 GCA_023954415.1 Trueperaceae bacterium | reverse complement strand
GGCGTGGTGCCTGGCACGGCCGAGATCTGCTGCAGCTCGTCGGTGAACATCTGCCCGTACTGCTTGCTGGCGAGGAACTGGATGAACTTGAGGGCCTCGGCCTGGTGGCTACTGGCGGCGTTGATGCCGTAGGAGCCGTCGACGTAGTAGCTGACGCAGCTCGCGTCCGCGGCAGCGTCACCGGGGACAGCGAAGGCGCCGACCCTTAGGTCGGGGTTGAGGCTCTTCATGTTGCCGAGTTCGTAGGAGCCGCCCACGAGCATGCCGGCCTGGCCGAAGGCGAACAGGGTCTGCATGTCCGTGTAGGCGACGCCCATGTAGTTGTCGGCCATGTACGGGCGCAGGTCGAGCATGCGTTGGAGGGCGCCCGTGAAGCGGGCATCGAGGAAGTTCGTCTTGCCGGTCGTGATCTCCTGGAAGAACGGCGTGCAGCCGTAGAACGTGGGCGCCACGCCGCCGAAGAGCGTCTCGAGCGTCCACGGTTCCTTGGCGCCGTTGGCGAGGGCGTAGACGCCTGAGGCCTTGAGCGCGTCCCCGACCGCGAGGAACTCGGCCCACGTCGTCGGCACGCTCAGGCCGAGGCTCTCGAACATGTCGACGTTGTAGAGCACCTGCACCGTCTGCAGCGCGAACGGCACGCCGTAGACACCGCCGTCGGCGCGGTTGGTGGCGCCGAGGAGGATGCCGGGGTCGAAGTCGCCGAGTGCAGGAACCTTGTCGTCCAGGCGCACGAGGAGGCCGGCCTGGGCCAGGGGCTCCATGCCGCCGTACGCGCGCAGGTGGACGATGTCCGGCCCGCCGCCGCCCTGCAGCGCCGTGGAGACGATGGTGTTGTACTCGGTGTTGAGGTACGGCGTGAACGTGACGTTGATGTCCGGGTTCTGGGCGTGGAACTCGGCGATGAACTTCTCGTACGCCGCCACATCCTCCGTGCGCCAGCTCCAGAAGGTCAGGTTCGTCTGCGCCAGCGCGGACGTGAGGAACATCCCCGCGAGCAACAGGGCAGCCATGCGGATGGGTCGCATCATGCGTGAACTCCTTCTATCGAAGAACGGCCTTCGCGGCGGCGACCCCGCCGGCATCCCAACCGACGGTGGCTCGTGACCGCGCTTGTGTATCGCCATTGTTTATACCTTTCATATACCACTTTTGTCAACGCACCCCGGCTCCGGACCTCTCGCAGACACGACGTCAAGGGACTCACGTCCCCCTCATGACCCAGGTCAATCCCAGCCGGCCAACCTCAGCGCTATAACTTGGACATGTGACTCCACGTTTAGAGGTGACGAGGTCCGCCGCGTAGCCACCACGCAATCCAACCCAGGGCGGACCGAAGAGATGGAGGCCCCCGCATGCAGAAAGCCATCGACCTCACGCTGTCGCTCGTAGCGAGCCTGGCGTCCCTCGCGCTGTCCTGGCCGTACTGGCGCTCGTTCAGCTACTTCGCCGAATCGCGAACGGCGTGGTGGCTCTACATGGTCATCGGCTACGCGCTGGCCGTGTTCGTCTTCTACGTCTTCTTCCGAGCGCTGCGCACCCTCTTCAGCCACGACGGCCACGAGGGGCACTCCCACCCCGCGCACGAGCACGACCATCACGACCACGGGACCGCGCTCCCGGGAGACCACTGATGGCTGCGGACGCCGACCGGGCCGAGTACGGGCGCCGCCGAACGGCGCTGCTCATTCTGGCGCTGATGATCATGGTCTTCATCGTCCTGTCCGCGTTCTCGTTCGTTGGCTCGCGCGACCAGGTCACGCCGGACGCGGTCACGTACGCGGAGGTCTTCGGCGCGGTGGACGGCAAGCGCGTCTTCCAGAGCTACAACTGCATGGGCTGCCACACGATCGTCGGTAACGGGGCGTACCTCGGCCCCGACCTCACGAACACGTTCGAGTCGGCCGGGCCCGCATGGCTCGCCGCGTTCCTCCCGTCGGCCGGAACCTGGCCCACCGAGGCGGCCCTGCGCGTCCAGCTCCAGAGCCAGAACCAGGTGACCGAGACGGGCATCACGGACCTCGCCGCCTACTACGCGGCTTACCCCGGCGCCAAGGAGCGCATCGAGCGCCGCGGGGGCCAGCCCACGTTCATGCCCAACCTGACGTTCAGGGCGGGCGAGGTCAACGAGGTCATCGCCTTCCTCAAGTACACGTCCCTGATGGACACGGAAGGGTGGCCACCCACGCCGAAGGTGAACGGCCTCGAGTTCCCGCAGGCTGCCAAGGCCAGTAACGTCGTGGCGACCGCGGGCGCGACCGCGAGCACTACAGCGAGCGCCACGACGAGCGTGGACACGACCACGACGGCCGGCGCGGCGGCGGCCGGAACCACGACCTCAGGCGCCCCGGCGCCCGCCGACCTCGCCGCGACCGGCCTCGCCCTAGCCGACCAGTACGGCTGCTTCGCCTGCCACGCCAAGACGGAGGCCCGCCTCGTCGGGCCGGGCTGGGGCGGCCTGTTCGGAAGCGACCAGCCCCTCGAGGGCGGCGGGAGCGCCAAGGTCGACGACGCCTTCCTCACCGAGTCGATCACCCACCCCGACGCGGCGGTGGCCGCGGGCTACCCGGCGGGAGTCATGCCCGCATACGAAGCCGTCCTCGACGCTGACGAGGTGGCGGCGATCGTCGCCTACATCCGCTCGCTGGAGAAGCAATGACCACTTACCGCACCCAACGCCTCAGCCTACGCTTCTTCCTCCTCATGTTCGTGCTCCTGCTCGTGCAGGTCGCGCTCGGCGTGCTCCTCTCGCTGCAGCACACGGACCCGACGCTCCTCAGCGGCACGATGAACTTCAACATCACCCGCTCCCAGCACGTGAACCTCGGCGTGCTCTGGATCCTCTCCGGCTTCATCGGCACGATCCTTTTCGTCGGGCCGCTGCTCTCCAAGCGCGAGCTGGCGGCCCCGTGGCTCATCAAGTTCCTGTTCGTGGCGCTGGTGGCGGTGACCGTCTGGAACGCCGTCGCCATCTTCTTCGCCCAGAAGGGCGTCGCCGGCTGGTGGCTCGGGCAACCGTGGATCCAGGAGGGCCTCGAGTACCTCGAGGCGGGGCGCATCGCCGACATCATCATCCTGATCGGCTTCGCCATCCTCGCCTACGTGGTGCTACGCACGTTCCCGAAGCGCAGCGAGTGGAACGAGATCCATTGGGGCCTCGCCATCGGTGTCACGGCCCTCACCGTCATGTGGGTCTTCGGCATGTTCTTCATCGGCCGCATCGACCTGCAGGAGTACTTCCGCTGGTTCGTCGTTCACTACTGGGTCGAGGGCGTGTGGGAGGTCATCCACATCAGCCTCATCGGCATCCTGCTCGTGCTCATGTTCAAGGCCGACGTCAAGGCGGTCGGCTACGCCGTCTTCTGGGGCGTCACCCTCGTGTGGCTCTCGGGACTGCTCGGCAACGCCCACCACTACTTCTGGGTCGGCACGCCGGAGTTCTGGCAGTTCTGGGGATCGCTCTTCAGCGCGCTCGAGCCGCTGCCGCTCATCTTGTGCTTCTGGCACATGTACCTCGACGCCCACCACGACAGGAAGCCCATCGAGAACAAGCCCGCGTTCTACTTCCTGTTGGGCTCCGCGGTGCTCGAGATGGTCGGCGCCGGCATCCTCGGCTTCACGATGACCTTCGCCCTCACGAACGTCTGGTCGCACGGCACCTGGGTGACGCCCAGCCACGCGCACCTCTCCATGTTCGGCACGTTCGGCATGCTCGGCCTCGGCGCCGCGTACTTTATCGTCCCGAAGCTGCGTCAGGCGCTCGACTTCGACCAGCGCTTCGGGCGGCTCGCCTTCTGGCTCGTGTTCCTCGGCATGCTCGGCATCGCGTTCGCGTTCGCCATCGGCGGGACGATCCAGGTCTTCACGTACCGTACCCTCGGCCTCGACTGGTTCGGCGGCGACATCTACCCCGCCATGGGCACGTACAAGGTCCTGCTCGTGCTCTTCGGCCTCGTCTTCTTCGCGGGCGTGCTGCTGCTCGTCTTCGACCTCGCGACCCTCGGGCACCGCGTGCAGGCGCCGGCGCCGCGGGCCGACGAGTACGCGCCACCGACGTCCGGTTGGTCGCGACCGCTCCGCGGCTTCGAGGCGGGGACCTGGCTGCTCGCCATGTGGGTGTTCGGCTTCATCATCACGTTCGGGTTGCTGAGCTACAACCTCCCCCGCGTGCAGGGTGGCGATCCGACGATCCCGTACCTCGCGGCAGCCGTCGGCTACCCCGGCCTGCTGCTCACGACCTTGCTCTTCGTCTGGCGCTTCCTCGCGTCGCTGGAGGCCAGGGAACGCGCCTCCACCGTGATCATGCAGAGGCGCGCCGCTCTGGCGGGCGACTAGCGCCTAGCCGGCCGGCGCCCACCAAGGCGCCGGCCCTTTCCGCCGTCGGTTCCGTCGCCCCTGGTCGGCGCCGGCGGCCCTCCCCTCGTTCGACCGGCGCCGTGGGGCCTGCGCCAGGTCGGAAAGACCCCGCGACCGTACGGTCGCGGGGTCCGTCATCTCGCCCACCGCGCACCGCGAGCGGCCCACCGCCACGCCGTCACGAGACCGCCGTCACGGGCGTGCCGCCACGGTCCGCGGCGAGCAGTCGCCCGCGCCGTCAGGCGCGCGCTCGCCGCGCCTGCTCCCGGCGGTCGTTCGCACCCTTGAGGCGGAACGCGAGCGCGATGAGCGCCACGCCGGCCACGAGCGCGAACACCGCTATCAACCCGACGAACGTGACCAGGCCGGCGCCCGGCCAGACGGCGAGCACGACGCCGAAGACGATCGAGACGACGCCGGCGAGGATCAACGACCACTCGTTGCTGATCTCCTTGCGCAGGGCCACCGCGACCACGATGTCCATGAAACCGCGGAGCACGGCCCAAGCGGCGATCAGGTAGAGGAAGGTGAGCACCGTCAGCCCCGGCAACACCAGCGCGACAACGCCTGCCGCGACGCTGAGCAGGCCCCCGAAGAGCTGGGCCCACCACGGCCCGATGCCGGTGCGGGCGACGAGCGAGGCGAGCGAGAAGGCGCCGTCGACCAGGGCGAACACCGCATAGGTATAGATCAGGGCCACCAACGTCAGCCCCGGCCATAAGAGCGCGATGGCGCCGAAGATCACCAGGGCGATCCCCCTGAACAGGCTGGTCCACCAAGTCCTTGCGAGCATGTCGAGCATCCGGCTGCCTCCTCCGACGAGCTCGGCCCGCGCCCAGGGCGGTTGGGCCTACACCCAGATCATGTACGCTCCCCGGGGCCGGCGTCCAGCGCCTCGCGCGCACGGGAAGCGGGCATCACCTGATGACGACTTCCACCTTGGTAGTCGCGGTCTGGTCGCCCGCGGACGCCGTGACCATCACGCTCGTCCTCCCGGGAGCGAAGCCCTCCGGCACGACGACCGTTCCGGTCCACCTCCCTCCGCTGTCGACGAGTTCGAACTCGATCTCGCCGAGGCGGGCGAGAACCCGTTCGGCACGACCGGTAACGAGGGCGGTCAGTTCCAACGTGTCGCCGACGGCAACGGAGGTCGCACTCGCTCGCGCGATGACCGCCAAGGACCCGACTGCGAAGGTCGTCGCGACCTCGCGCGGTGGCGCGCCGGCGCCGACCGTGACCGGCACGGGCCGGTCACCCTCGCGCAAGACGATGGTGATTGGCTCGGTCGTTGGCCGATAGCGGCGCGGCAGGCGGTCGGGATCGGCCCTGATCACGTACCGACCGGGTAGCAGGTCGCTGATCACGATTCCGCCCCTGGCATCGACCATGAGCTCGTGGTTCACGGGGCCCTCGACGATCACGCCACCGTAAGCGATGCCGTTCTCGCCGGCCCCCCTCATGCCGTCGTCGTCGAGGTCATCGAACAGCATGATCGAGACGCTGACCACCGGCACGAAGGGCAGGTCGATCACCTGGACCGTGTTCTCGGTCACCGCGACCTGCCCCGCAGCAGCCAGACGCAACGACGCGGGCAGCCCCGCCCCGACGGACCAGGCGTTGACGCCACCCGGAACGCGCAGGTCGTAGCTCCCGTCGGGACCGGTCACGGTGGCCTCGTCACCCAGGCCGATCGTGACACCCACCAGGCTCTCGTCACCGGGACCGAAGCGACCGTCGAGGTCACGATCCAGGAATGCCACCCCGCGAACCTCGCCCCCCTTGCGGCCCCCGAACATGTCGACGACGGGCCGGGGGGTGTCGAAGGAGAAACGCAGCACGTAACTCACGCGGAAGCTCAGGTCGTGCCTGAGTGGCGCGACGCCGGCGAGCAGGCCGGTCTGCGAGCTGAGCGCATAACCCGCGCTCAAGTTGAGGCCCTCGAGCCCCACGTCGCTGAACTGACCGACGAGGGCGATGCGTTCGTCCTGCGAGTACCTTCCGGAGTCGTAGTCGGTCGCCTGAGTGCGCTCGTAGCTGAGCTGAGTGGCGATGGTCGGGGTCCAAGCCTCGGTCCAGCTGACCCCGAACTTCGCGGATCCCTCACCCTTGCCCGTGTCGGACGCGTACTCGAACTCCGCAGCGGCCGTCGTGCCTAGGCCCGGGCGATAGGTCACGCCCGCCATCGCCTCCAGCCTCGCGCCGCCCGGTTCGTCCCCCGTGGCCTCACTGCGAGTGTAGGTGGCGCTCGCGTCGGCGCTCACAGGTCCGAGCCCCAGGCTCGCGCCCGCACGATACCGGTCGCTCACGGCCGCGTCGCCACGCACGACCCCCGTGTGGGCGTAACTGACAGCGAGCCCGACCTGGGCGCCGGCCGCGCGGTACGTGAGGGAAAGGGTCGGCCTCACGCTCCACGTGGTGCCGAAGGTCGCGTCCTGCCAGCCCCCGGTCAGGCTGACGCCCACGCCGGGCGCGGGGGCAGCGGAGACGGTGACCGAGTTGGACCAGGTGTAAGCGGACCCGCCGAGCTGCAGGGAGGTGGCGGCTCTGACACCGAAGGGGCCCGCCGACCGCAACCCGCCGCTGAGCCCGACGGCGTGGATCCCCGCGAGCGGCACGCCCGAGTACGTCTGGGTCACATCGAACGCCTGGGTCTGGTAACTCAGGCTCTCGGAAACCCCAAGAGTGACGGCGTAGCGGTCCTCGGCCCACGTACCCGCCAACCCACCGCCCAGCGTAAGGAGCACCGAGTCGCTGAGCGGGGTACGGTAGACGGCGGCCAGTCCGTCGTGCCGGCCGACAGCGCTCCAACGCGTCGAGCCGCTGAACTGGAGGTCGAGGTCGTCGTCCTGGCTGACCGCGAACGCGGTGAGCGCGAGGGCGTCGCGACCGGTGCCCCCCATGTAACTACCCGAGCCACCCAGGCGCCACGCGCCGACGAGCCCGGCACCGGAGAGGGAGTAGCTGCCGTCGCCGATCGCGGCGGCGGCGTCCCAGGCCGCCCCCGTCAGCCCGAGGTACATCCGCGACGGTACCTCCTCGAACGGGTCCGCCAGCGACCCGGCGAACCGGCCCACCTCGGCCGAAGCCCTGACGAAGTCCGAGAGATCACCACTCAGCCGGGGGTTGACGTCGTAGTCGAGCGTCGCGCTCGCTCCGGAACCGTCGATGGTCATGCGCCCCGTCAACCCGGTCCCCACCGCGAGGTCGACGCGCGGCGCGCTCGCCGGCCGGGGGGCGCCGGCGCTGCCGCCGTCGAAGAACGACGCCTCGACGAAGGCCTGGGTGCCGGCGGCAGGATCGCTGCGCGAGGTAGCGGTGAGGTAGACGATCGTGCGGAAGCCGGAGGTGACGGACCCGACGGGATCGAGCACTACCCGGAGCTCGCGCTCCTCGCCAGGCGCCAGGCCCACCTGGTCAGCCTCGAAGCGCACGACCCACATGCTGCTGGTGCCCGTGAGGTCGAACACGTCGGGGAGGTTCCCGCGGTTGCCGACGATGATGGAGAAGGCGAGGGGTTGGTCGGTAGCCCCCTCCACGCTCGCGGGCGCGGTGATGGAGACGGCGCTCGCTCCCTCCGCCGTCACGTAGCCCGTGCCGGTAGCCGTGTCCGCCGGGACGGCCGCGTTCACGAAGGTGATGACGACCGGGGCGGGGACCTCGGCCTGTGCCAGACGCGGCACCCGCAGGGTCACAGACACGAAACCGGTGCCGGCCACTTGCACCCTGCCGGACCGAGCCAAGGGCTCCCACGGCGGAGCCGCCGCCACGGTGTAGGTGTACTCGCCGGAGCCGGCGAGGTGGAACGCCAAGGTGACGTAGTCACCGATCGCTCCTCTGGCCGTCGGGGCGCCGACGACCTCGAGCGCGCTGGCCCACGAGAGCGCCGAGAGCGAGAGCAGCAGCAGCGCTCGCTTGACGGCGCGCATCGTCAGAACCCCGGTTCGCGGATCGCCGACACGACGGCGTTGACGAGGTACGAACCGGCCAGCTCCCTGCCGGTGAGCTCGAGGGCGAACTCCACGCGCAGCTCGAGCCAGCCGACGGTCTGACCGACCTGGCTGTATATGACCTGCGGGCTGCCGTCGGCCCGCAGCCACAGGCCGCCGTTGACGCGGTACATGACCTGCGATGCCGGCACGACTGCCGCGCCCGCGGGGCTGACCAGGTCCTGGACCTCGAGCATGAGGCTCCAGACGCCTGCGGCGTTGCTGAACACCTGTACGGGGAGGGTCCCGCCGTCGGGGCTGGTCGCCGGGTAGGTCGCCGGGAACGCCGCGGGCGGGTAACCGGCGCCAGCGATGACGAAGCTGATCGTGGTGGTCGGAACCCTGATGGAGAGCGTCTCCGGGATGAGACTGTCCACCGACCACGTGGCCTGGGCGGCCGCGCTCGGAACGAGGAGCGCCACCGCCGCCATCAAGAGCGCGACGAGTAGCCCGCGGCGCCCAATGCGGCCCACGAGCGGGGTTGTTGCTTCGGTCATCTTGCTCCTCCTCGACTGCGACGTTCGATGCGGCACCTGAGCCGCGACCCGTGCCTGGCTAGCGCGGCGCGACGCCGAACGCGTCGCCTGGAGCCAGGAGCGTGTAGCGCAGGCTGGCTGTCGACATGCCGCCGCCCTCCCCAGCGGGCCGGACGCCCACGACGACGCGGACATCGCGGCACGCGTCACGGCTGGGCGCCAGCACCAGCGGGGCAGAGTCACCCTCTCGCAACAAGTAGAACCCGCCACCTCCGACCGGCGGGCAGGCCGCCCCGACGTAAAGGCGTTCTATGCCACGGCCGCCCGGTCCGGGCAGTCTGTCCACGCTCAGCTGCCAGCCAGGGACGTTCGAAAAGGCGGTCAGCGTGAAGTCCTTGAAGCAGACCTCACGCTGGTCGCCCGGCGTCGTCCCGGCGGCGGCTCGGTCACCACCGGTGAACGTCACCGCAGCCCCGTCGAGCGCGAAGGTGACGCCCGCCGGGGCGAGCGTCGTGGGGCCTAGCGCCGGGCCCACCACCGCGGTGTCGGTCACCGTCGCACCGATGACGCAGTCCGCTCCGTCCGCGGCCGCGCCTCCCCCGACGAGGTCGAACGTGAGGGTCGAGACGGGTAGGCTCAACGACACTTGCTGCGCGACTTCCGCGCCGATGGACAGCGTTAGCGCGGCATGATCGGTCCCAGTACTCATGGCCTGGCCGAACGCGACCCCGGCGCAGGCGGTGAGCGCCATCGCCGCGAGGGCGGAGAGCCGCCGCGCTGGGAGCGCCGCGCCGGACCTCGGGCGTGCATGGCCGCTCATCCTTACTCCCCTTCGGTGTCCGGCTCGCCGAGAGGCTCCGACAGGAGGAAGTCGTAGGAGCCCGCGACGTCACGCTCGTCGTCCCCGTAGTTGAGTACGACGAGGGCTGTGTAGTTGCCTGCGGGCAACGGCCCCATCACGTTGACCTGGAACGCCCGCTCGCCCCCAGGGAGGACGACGCTCTTGTCGATGGTCGCCTCGATGACCGTCTCGCCCCTGTCGTTGCGGAGCGTGAAGGCGCCGCCTACGCCCTGCGCGGCGTTCCCGGAGTTCAGGTACTGCGCGATCACGGTGTAGGGTCGGCCGGCCGCGGTCGGTGGCGCGCCGAACAGGCCCACGACGGACCCCTCCGAGCGGAGTTCCGGCACGTTCACGTAGATGATGTGGCCGACCCGCACCGAGATCGCGGCCGCAGTCTGGCCCGGCTCGGGCTCCGACGGCTCCCCCTCCGCGAACAGCACCGTCCAGTGCGTCCCCGGTTCGGCGTCGGCTGGCACGTTGACGGTGTAGGCGATATCGCGGCTCTCGAAGCCGGCCAGCTCGACCGTCGAATCGGGGAAGGTCACCCAGGAGCTGGCGCTGCGCTCCAAGGTCCCGGAGTCGAAGAAGTCGAAGTTACCGCCGGCGTTCAGGTTCCAATCGGACAAGTAGAGCCGGAAGCGTTGCGGGGTGGGTGCCGGGTTGGTGATCCTGACCTGGCTCGCCAGCGCCTGGCCGGTCGCGACGACGTAGACCTTCGACGCCGGGTCCATCAGCGCCGCCCCGCCCTGGGCCAAGGCGAGGGCGCAGACGGACAGCAGCAAACCCATACCTACGACCCTTGTCACGGCTTCGAGATGTCTGTTCATAAGTTTCGGTCCCATGTTCGGAAGATAGCGTTCGGCGCGCCTGCCGGGGCGTGACGTTTCGCAAGCCGGTCGGGGACGACCCCCGACCGGCCTGCGGTGGACTCAGGACCTTAGAACTGCGTGTCCGAGGAGAGGAGGGTGTAGGTGAGGTTGGCCACGCTCGTGCCGTAGAAGTCCGAGTTGACCTTGACCGCGAGCACGCCGAGGACGTCGAGCCAGCTGGAGTTCGCGTAGTCGCACTTGGAGCCGCTCTTCATCGCCTGCATGCCCGTGGTGCCGGCGTTGAGGGACTTCGGGATCAGGTGGACGACCGTCTTGTCGTTGAGGGCGTAGAGGCCCGTGCCATCGCCGAAGTCGGAGCAGGTGTTGCCCTGGACGTAGAGGTGCTGGATGCCCTGCGACGTCGTGTCGTTACGGCTCACCTGCAGGTCCCAGAACCCGAAGTTGGAGAAGAGCTGCATGATGAACGACTGGTAGCAGACGATGTAGTTCTTGCTGCCGGGGATCAGTTCGTTGTTGGAGTCAAGGCGCAGTGGTGGGTAGTTCACGACCGGGGTGCCGGTGACGCTGATGTTGGGGTAGGTGCCGGCGTCGTACTTGGTACCGCCGGGCAGCGTCTGGGTCTGACCCCAGAACGTGGTGTTCAGGGTGGAGGTCACGTCGGCCCCCAACGCGTACACGCAGGCGAGGTTGAACCCGTCGGGAGTCTCGCCGCTGCGGGCGCGTTCGGCCCACTGGTTGCCATCGAGCTTGGTGATGTCGAAGGTCAGGGTGGAGGCATCGAGGTGCAGGGCGGTCGCTTGCGGGATGATCAGGTTCACCGTCTGGGAGACTTCGGCCTTGGCCGAGCCCTTGGCGATGGCGTCGGCGGTGGTCGGGGCCCGGGTGGGCGCGATCTGCTGGGTCTGAGCGGCCGCGACGGCGGTCACTGCGACGACCAGGATGGCGATGACGAGCTTGCGAAACATAGCTACCTCTTTCCTTGGAACGTACTGGCCCCGTACAGGTGCCGGTACCCAGGAAGGTAGTCGTTGGCCCGTGACCGACGCGTTAACCCCGTAGTCACCGTGCCCCACGCGAACGCGGGGCTGCCGTTACCGTTCGGGCCTTCGGCTCGGGGCACGGTAACGGCCAGGTAACGCCCACGCTCAAACGGACCCCGGCATTGTGAGAGTTCAGTAAGAGCCGCGCTGCTAGCCTCACGTCATCGGCAACACCACGGCGCGTTCCGGCTACGGTCGTCGCCAAGCGCGTCTCCCACGGGGGGAAACATGGAACTCACGCACCGCAGTACTTATCCGGCGCCACCGGCGGAACTCTCGACGAGGGGTACGGCGCGGCTCGAGATCCGAGGTGAGCGCGTGAGGGTCAGGCGCAAGGGCCTCGCCCTCCTCTATTACCTCGCGCTGGAAGGTCCAGCCACGCGGCAGAAGCTCGCTCATATGCTCTGGGGTCACGGCCAGGCGCTGCAGAACCTGCGGGTGGAGCTCCACCGCCTGCGGGACACGCTCGGTCCCCTCGGCCGCGCGCTGTTCACGGACGCGCTCGACCCTTTGAGCTTGGCGCCCGGCGTGCTCGCGGTTTCGGCCGGCGTCGGCGAGCCCCTTGAGGGACTCGATGACATCTCCCCCGACTATCAGGAGTGGCTCGAGCGCCAGAGGATCAAGGCCGGGAGCGTGGCCCCTACCAGCCCCCGCATCGACCTGGTCGAGTCGCTGTCCCACGGGATCGCACTCCCTCACGTGGTGATCCTCTCGGGCGAGCCGGGGTCGGGGCGGCGCTCTGTGGCACGAGACCTCGCAGGGCGGCTCCGGCTCCCGTTCGTGGTCGGTACCGGCGGGGCGGCCCCGAGCGTCAACTACATCGACCTGACGGACCCCGGCTCCGAGGACCTCGCCGCGGCGGTGGCGCGGGGGGAGGAGCGGCTCTGGGTGCTCGCGCGCTCGGCCTTCGGCACCGAGCCCGAGGTCATCCTGCGGCTCCGCGCGGCCGTCGTGCCCGAACGACTGCGCTTCGTGTGCCTGCCCCCGCTCCAGTGGTGGGACGCCAAACCGCTGTTCCCCACCGCCCTCGGGTTCACGCAACGCGCCCGGTATTACCTGGCTTCCCTGGGCAACCACCGCTACCTTGGGGAGCTCCTCAAGCTCGCCGAGGCCGGGCAGATCGCAGCCGATCGGCCCCTACCCGTACCGCTGACCGTACGGGCGAGCCTCGCGTTGGAGGCCCGGAAGCTGAGCCCGGGCGCGCGCTCCGCGCTCGAACTCGTGAGCACTGCCGCCGGCGAACTCAGCACCGCGGCGCTCCTGGCCGCCGGGCTGGGCGACAAGCTGCCCGAGTTGGAGGAGGGGGGCTGGTTGCGCTTCACGCGCACCGGTTGGGTCTTCGCCAGTGAGCTGGCCAGGCGCATGGTCCTGGAGCTCGTTCCGGAAGGTACGCGACGGCTGTACCAGGCGACCCTGGCGCAGGCTGCCACGCCCGCAGGCTCGTCGGTCCTGGCCTCACTCGGAGCTGGAGTAAGCACTGAGGTCGGCAGCCGCGCCCCGGCGGTGGGTGAGAGGCAAGTGCTGGTCGCGGGCGAGGTGTGGCTGGACAGCCCGGTCGTTTCCGCCGCGGGGGCCCGGCTCATCGACGACAAGGTGCTCTTCTCACGTCCCGGACTACCCGACGACGTCAGCGCCGCGACCTGGGGCAGGGAACGCGAACCGCTCCTCTACCGGGTGCACGGCAGGACGTACTCGGAGTCCGGGAGCGTCGACTTGAGGTACGCCTCCAAGGACATCGCCATCACCCAGGCCGCGGAAGACAAGTTCGACCATTGGCTCCTGGTCCCGGCCGACCACTGGTTGCGGGTCGAGACCAGAGCCGAGGGGTCGATCACGGAACTCCGGGTCTCCGCCTACCGCTACTCCGAACTGACCGCGGCACCGGTGAACGCCGAATGGCTCGTGACGGCGGCCGTGCTGCACGCACGCCCGGAGGCGAGCCCCTTGGGTGAGGCTGCACCGGGCGCCGTCCTTGGCCTCGCCACGGCGCGCGCCACCTCCGGAGCGGGTTAGCTGCAGCAGCAGCGTCGGCGCCACCCCACGGGCTGAGGACTGCTCACCCCACCCTATAACCGCCGTATAACCGACTCCTGCCTACCCTCCAGACAGTCACTCGGTGGGCGGGCGCGAGGGTCGTGCCCCCCGACTCGGATGGGCTCACGGTCAAGGTCGGCTGTCGTCAGCCGCAGCTTGACCGGGGCGGCAAGGAGCATCGATGCGGCGACGAGCGTTGGTTTCGAAACTCGGTTCGGTGGTCGCGATCGCACTCGCGGCCTTCCTGGTCTCGTGCGGTGGCCCTGCCGGACCCAGCAACCTGTTCGTGGAGGCGAACGCCTGGACGGGCGCGGTCCCGGACGACGCGACCATCATCACCTCGGACGAGTTCAGTCGCATGGTCGGCCGGGGCGAGCTGGCGTTGAGGAGCTCCGCGGACATCGACGCCCAGGCCGAGGCACTCGAGGAGCGGTTCGCCGACGACCGCGACTTCCTCACCGACCTCGCTGACCCGGGCGAGAACGTCGCCGACCTCCTGGCCGCCGTGGCGGCCGGGGGCGACTACATCGGCGACGTCGGGCTGGAGCTGGACGGGGGCGAGGGCGTGATCCTCGAAGGCCTCGCCACCCGGCTCCGCAACGCCGCCCAGGACGCGGAGCTGGCGGCCAGCGCGAGCAACGCGCTCAGCGTCTACTCCATGATGTACGACCTGTTGCCTGAGGACCTCAAGACCTCGGCGCCGACCCCGGCGAGCCTGTCGGGCAAGTCCGTCGCGGAGATCCAGGCGGCCATGGCGAACGTGGACTCGCTCCTGGCCACGCTCACCGACCTCGATCACAC
>JAMLIB010000018.1 GCA_023954415.1 Trueperaceae bacterium | reverse complement strand
GGCGCGCCCTCCCCGTCGCCGTAGAAGAGGTGCAGCGTGTTGTGGTCGTTGTGGTTCACCGTGCGTTTCACCAGGCGCAGGCCGAGGAGCCCGACGTAGAAGTCGACGTTCGCCTGGACGTTGGCCGTGATGCCCGTGACGTGATGGATGCCTGCCATGGCGCGAGCTTACCCAGCGTGGTGCCGGCGCACCGGTACGGTGCCTCAGCGCCCCACGGACGGGTCGAGCACGTCGCGGAGCCCGTCGCCGAGCAGGTTGAAGCCGAGGACGGCGAGCGTGATGGCGACGCCGGGCGCGAACGCCATGAGCGGCTGCACGGCCAGCCACAGTTGCGCGTCCGAGAGCATGCCGCCCCACTCGGGCGCCGGCGCCTGCACGCCGAGGCCTAGGAACGAGAGCCCTGAGGCGACGAGGAGGGTCGAGCCGCTACGCAGCGTGGCGTAGACGAGGATGGGCGCGATCACCTGCGGCAGGACGTGCTTGAGCATCACCCGCGGGCGGTTCACGCCGAGGGCGTTGGCCGCCTCGATGAACGCCCGCCCCTTGACCTCCAGCGTGGAGCCGCGCGCGAGCCGCGCGAACACTGGGATGCCGAACACGGCCGACGCGAGGATGACGGGCCCGACCCCCGGACCGGTGATGGTCACGAGGCCGATCGCGATGAGGATGCCGGGGAAGGCCAGCAGGACGTCGACGACGCGCATGGAGACGTTGTCGAACCAGCCGCCGAGGAAGCCGGCGAGCAGCCCCCAGGCGCCGCCGAGCAGCGCGCCGATCACCGTGGCCGCCAAGCCGATCGTGATGGAGTAGCGGGCCCCGGCCAGGATGCGGCTGAAGGTGTCGCGCCCGAAAGCGTCCGTTCCCAGCCAGTGCGCGGCGCTGGCGCCCTTGGCGAGGTGGGTGTAATCGGGAACGGCTGGGCCGTAGGGCGCGATCCACGGTCCGACCACCGCCAGCACCGCGAAGGCGACCGTGAGGACGAGCCCCAGCGACCCGCTCCTGTGGCGCAGCAGCTTGCCGAGCGCGCTGCGGGAGCAGTCGCCGGTCGCGCGTGCCTGAGCGGGCGCCATGGCGTCGCTCGCCGGGGTCGCTGGCGCGTCACTCATAGCTGATCCGCGGGTCGATGAGCCCGTAGAGCACGTCAACGACGAGGTTGATGACGATGAACTGCAGCGCGAACACGAGCATGAGGCCCTGGACGGCCGGGTAGTCGCGCGCCTCCACCGACTGGATGAGCAGCCAGCCGAGGCCGTGGAAGTTGAACACGGTCTCGACGATCACCGTGCCGGAGAGGAGGAACCCGAACTGGAGCCCGACGATGGTGACGACTGGGATGAGGGCGTTGCGCAGGGCGTGCTTGTTGATGACGCGCCGCGGGTCCAGCCCCTTCGCGCGGGCGGTGCGGACGTAGTCGTTGCCGATCGTCTCGAGCAGGCTGGAGCGCGCGAAACGCGCGATGGTGCCGAGGCTCGCGACGGCCAGGGTGGCGGCGGGCAGGACGATACCCTTGAGGCTGACGCTGCCCGCCACGGGCAGCACCCTGAGCTTCACGGCGAAGACGTAGATGAGGAGGATCCCGAGGAAGAACGACGGCGTGCTTATCCCCAGCACGGAGGCGGACGTGATCCCGAGGTCGAGCGCCGAGTTCCGACGCCGCGCGGCGGCCACGCCGAGCATGATGCCCAGCAGCGTGGCCACCACGATGGCGATGCTCGCGAGCACTAGCGTCGCGCGGAAGTGCCTCGTCAGCAGGTCCTTCACGGGCATGTTCGCGCGGAACGACCTGCCCAGGTCGCCCCTGGCCAGGCCGCCCACGAAGTACACGAACTGCTCCGGGAGCGACCGGTCGAGGCCGAAGCGTTGCCGGATGGCCTCGACGGTCGCCCTGTCCGCGTCGGTGCCCGCGTACAGCCGCGCAGGGTCGCCGGGCAGCGCCCGCACGAAGAAGAAGATGAGCACCACCACGCCGACGAGCGTCGGCACGGCCTGGAGCAGCCGCCTGAGGGTGTAGAGCAGCATCGCGGCTACCCCGGCCTAGGGGCGGCTACCCCGTCAACGCAGCTCGGCGCGCCTGGCGTCGACGGTGTTGTCCGGCGCGTACGCCACGCCGCTCAACGACGCCGACCGGCCCGCGACGGAGTCAGGGCTGTACAGGAACACCCACGGGGCGTCCTGCCAGATGATGGAGAGCGCCTCGGCGTAGCTGGCGGCGCGCGCGGCCTGGTCGCCCGTCGCGCGGCCGGCGGCCACCAGCTCCTCGACCCTGTCGTTCTCGTAGAAGCTCCAGTTGTTCGAGGCCGGCGGGAACGACGCGCGCACGAACGAGGTGGTGATGGCGAGGTCGGCGTCGCCCGTGGTCGCGCTGGCGCCCACCAGGGCCGCCTCGGTCGGGTTCTCCTCGACGGGTTTGAAGATCTGGTCGACGAGCGCGCCGCGCTCCTGCTGGTCGAGCGTCATGCGGACGCCCACCTGCGCGAACATCTGCTGGAGGACCTGCCCGACGGTGCGGTACTCGTCGCCCGTGAAGGTGAGGACCTTGACGTCGAAGCCGTTCGGGTAGCCGGCCTCGGCGAGGAGCGACCGCGCCTTCTCCGGGTCGTACGTGTACGGGGGCTGTGCGGCGGCGCCGAACGTCGTCTCGGGGATGGGCGAGGTCATGACGGTGGCGAGGCCGGCGACGGCCACGTTCACGAGCTGGTCCTTGTCGATCGCGTAGTTGAGGGCCTGGCGCACGCGCACGTCGTCGAACGGCGCCTTGGTCGTGTTGAGCTGCAGGATGCGCAGGAAGTTCGTCTTGGTGCTGACGACGTCGAGGTTCGGGTCGGCGTCGATGACGGGCACGAGCTGCGGCGGCAGGGCCTCGATGAACTGCACCTCGCCCGACTGCAGCATGGCGACGCGCGTGGCGGCGTTGTTCACCACCACGAACTCGACGCGGTCGACCTTGGCCTGCTCGCCCCAGTAGTCGGGGTTGCGCTCGACCACGACGCTCTGCCCCTCGTCCCAGGAGACGAACTTGAAGGGGCCGGTGCCGACTGGGTGCCGGCCGAGGTCGTCGCCGTACTCCGCGAGCGAGGCGGGGCTGGCGATGCGCGCGTTGCTGACGGCCAGGAGGTAGATGAAAGCGCCGTTCGGGGCCTTCAGGTCGATGCGCAACTCGTGGTCGCCGAGGACGACGATCTCTGAGATGGCCGAGAGCTGGCTGCGGCCGCGCGCGCCGCTGCTGTTCGGGTCGAGGACCCAGTCGTAGTAGGCCTTGACGGCGGCCGCGTCGAGCGGCGTGCCGTCGTGGAACTTCACGCCCTCGCGCAGCTGGAACGTGTAGCTGGTGGCGTCCTCGTTCGCCGTCCAGTTGGAGGCCAGCTCGTCGACGAGCTCGCCGTCGAGGAAGCCGACGAGACCTTCGAACATCATGCGGATGACGGCCGCGTCCGGCAGGCCGGTGGCCTCCGCCGGTTGCAGCGTGTTGGGCGCCAGCGACGTCGCCAGGCGCGCGGTGCCGGCGCCGAGGGCCGAGGCGCCAAGGGCCAGCGCCGCGGTGACGAGCACGGTCAGGAGCTTGCGGGGGTTGAGCGCCATTCCGGTCCTCCTCAGAACTGCTTCACGGCGTACGCCGTGGGTCGAAGGTGCTGCAGGCTCGGCAAGGACGCGCGTACCGCGTCCACCCGACTCAGGTCGAGTGTGGCGAGTGTAATACCTTCCGCGTCCGGCGCACACGCCACCACGGTGCCCCAAGGGTCGACGATCATGGAGCGGCCGTAGGCGTTGAAGTCCGTGCCGCCGTTGCCGATCGTGGCGGGGGCGATCACGAACGCGCCGTTCTCGATGGCGCGGGCGCGCAGGAGGACCTCCCAGTGGTCGCGGCCCGTGCGCTCGGCGAAGTTCGACGGCACGGTGAGGAGTCGCGCGCCGGCCAGCGCCAGCGCCCGGTAGAGCTCCGGGAAGCGCAGGTCGTAGCAGACCGTCATGCCGACCGCCCCGAAGGCCGTCTGAGCCACCACGGCCCTGTCGCCGGGCTGGTTGCGGGCGGACTCGCGCGCGACGAGCTTCTCGCCGATCGTGACGTCGAAGAGGTGGATCTTCCGGTACTTGCCGAGCAGCGCCCCGTCGGGCCCGAACAGGAGGCTCGTGTTGTGCGTGCGCTGGTCTTCCTCGCCTGCACCAGGCAGCTCGTTGTAGCTGCCGGCCAGCAGGTGGATGCCGAGCTTGGCCGCCAGCCTGGACAGCGACTCGGAGAGCGGGCCGGGGATGGGCTCGGCCGCGGCGCGCCGCCCGTCGTTGGGACCACGGTAGTGGAACGTCTCGGGGAGCGTCACGAGTTTGGCGCCTGCCCGAGCGGCGCGCTCGACGAACTCGAAGGCGCGGGCCACGGTGGCCGCCTTGTCTGGACCAGGGTCGGTCTGGACCAGGGCGACGGTCAACTTCCGCGGCCCAGCGTGCGGCTCCGTGTCGATCATGTGAACGCTCCTGTCTCGCGGTCCGAAGCCGCGGCCCGAAGGGCGCACCGATGCCGGTCAGGTCGTGACCATCGGCGCTCGCGGCTCCTACGTCAATAGTCGAGGGGAGGATAGCAGTTGACTGCTCGGCGCCACGTACTGCGCCGGCGGCCGCGTGCGGCCTCGCGAGGTCCTACCGTGGGTGGGGTCGTGAAGCGCACGCTGGGTCCAGGTGCGGCCAGGGCGGTACCGTATGGGCCACGGTCCGCCGCCGAACCCTCACGCGGGGCGGCGTAGTTGAAGGAGATCGACGTGTCAGACGCTGCCAAGCAAGACTGGCTAGACCGCTACCTCGGTGTCTCGACGGGCACCGTCGGCCACCTCACGACCTCGGGGTTCCTAGACTGGGAGATCGCGCCGCTCTTCCGGCCGCTGCGCTTCGTCGGTCGGGCCCTACCCGTCTCGTGCCTGCCGACCGACAACGCGCCCCTCGGCGAGGCCGTGGCCACGGCCACGGCCGGGACGGTGCTCGTCGTGGCGCGGCATGGCGACAGGCGCCACGCGCCGTTCGGCGGCCTCATGGCCCGCATGGCCGTCGCCAAGGGCGTCGTCGGTGTCGTCATCGACGGCGCTGCCACCGACCTGCGCGAGATCGTCGAGCTGGGGCTGCCCGTCTTCGCGCGCAACCTCTCCGCGCTCACGACCAGACGCCAGGGTCTGCCGGGCACGGTAGGCGAGCCCGTGATGTGCGGCGGCGTGCTCGTGCGCCAGGGCGACGTGGTGCTTGGCGACGACGACGGGGTCGTCGTAGTGCCGGCGGAGGACGCGGAGCCGCTCCTGCGGCGCGCCTACCGGTTCGAGGAGTGGGAGCACGTCATGCGCGCCGGCCTCATCGCCGGCCTCTCGCCGGCCGAGGCGCGGGCGCGGGCGGACGCCGAGGTGGACAGGAGCGTGTTCTAGGGCGGCTCCTTCCGTAGAGCTTGCGTCAGCATCAAGGGGAAGGAGCCTAGGCCCTCCCGGTTCCCCAGAGCGCGGTCATCGGCAGCGCCCAGAGCTTCTCGCCGAACGGGACGGCGTTCTCGCCGAGGTAGACGACGACGCCACGCGCGAACCGCTGGCCCGACTCCGTCTGGAGCGCTTTCAACCCCGCGAAGTCCTTGGCCGTGACGCTCGCCGCCGCCTTGACCTCCACCCCGGCGACGCTGCCGTCGGGGCGCTCGAGCACGGCGTCGACCTCGACGTTCGCGTAGTCCCTGAAGTGGTGAAGGCGGGCGCGGACCTCGCTCCAGCCCAGTTGCTTGCTCAGCTCCAGGACGACGAAGGTCTCCAGGAACCGGCCAAGGAGCTTGCGGTCGGGCCTCAGGCGCGCCTCATCTACGTTGATGAGATGGGCAGCCGGTCCGGTGTCGTTCAACAACGTCCCGGGAGAGCGCGTGACCTTCTTCGTGTAGCCGGTCGCCCAGGCTGGTTGGTAGTGAAGGAGGTACACGGCCTGGAGGAGGCCCAGGTAGCGCCTCGGGGTCGTTTGCGAGAGACCGGACTCGCGGGCAAGGGACGCGGCGTTGGCGAGTGTAAACGTGCGGCCGGCGAGCCTAGCATGGTGGAATTTCCACCACTACGTGGTGGATATTCTGACCGCCCGACCCTCGCAGCACTCGCCACCGGGCCGACGACGCTAAACTCACTGGTCGAAGCATGCCCCTGACCCCACTCGCCCGAGCCTGGCTGACCGTCGCCACCCGCATACCGGACGCGCGTTTGCGACTCGCGCCCCTGGCCGGCGGCACCTCGACGACGATGTTGGCGGTGGCCGAAGGCTCGGCGCCCCCGAGGTTCGCCCTGCGCCTGCTCGACAACGCGGAGTGGCTAGCCGAGGAGCCCGACCTGCTCGAGCACGAGGTCGCGGCCCTGACCAGGGCGGGCACGACGGGCCTGCCGGTCCCGGAGGTCGTCGCGGCCGATCCGGGCGGCGGCGCCTTCGGCCCGGCCGCGCTCCTCACGACGTTCCTGCCGGGCAGGGTCGAGTTGTGCCCGGACGAGCCGGAGCGCTGGACGTGGCTGCTCGCCTCCACCCTCGCGCGGGTCCACTCGGTGAGTGCCCCAGGGTTCCCCTGGCGCTACCGGAGCTGGGTGAAGGCCGGGAACGTGCGCGTGCCTGGCTGGACGGTCAGACCGAGGCTGTGGGAGGCGGCGGCGGAAGCCTACTCCACGCACGGCCCGCGCCTGACCACCGCGGGCGAGACGACGTTCGTCCACCGCGACTACCACCCGCTGAACCTGCTGTTCACGGGCACGGGAGCCGCGCTGGCGGTCTCCGCCGTG
Organism: Trueperaceae bacterium; assembly: GCA_023954415.1. NCBI lineage: Bacteria > Thermotogati > Deinococcota > Deinococci > Trueperales > Trueperaceae > Trueperaceae bacterium. The sequence continues at coordinate 8,715 of JAMLIB010000018.1, read as the reverse complement.
GTGGACTGGGTGAACGCCTGCTCCGGCCCGGCCGCGGCCGACGTGTCGCACTGCCGCATGAACCTCGCCCTCTTGGAGGGTACGGAGGCGGCCGACGCCTTCCTGCGCGCCTACGCGGCCGAGGTCGGCGGCGCCGACTACGACCCGCTCTGGGATCTCGACGCCGTGTTCGATATGGCTGCTCCAATTCCCGCGTACTACGCGCCGTGGGGCGCGTTCGGGGCGCCGGACCCCGGTGAGGCGGTCGTGCGCGAACGCGTGGAGGCGCTGTTGGACCGGGCGCTCGAGCGCCTCTAGCGGACCCGCGGACCCGCGGACCCGCGGTCGCGAGCGGGCGCGTCGAGGCGTTGGCGGAACTGCCGCTATCGGTGCTGCCGCTGGTGGAACCGGCGTCGGTGGAAACGGTGTCGGCCGAGCTGGCGTCGGTGCGGCCGTAGGGCGTCGCGAATCGCCCCCGGCGCCGCGTTTGCCCCTCGCGCCCTCGTCTGTTACCCTCCGGAGCGAACCGTCGGTGCGAGGCTCCCGGTAGTGGATGTGCCGGTCCGCGCCGGCGTAGTCCGCCCGTAAGCTCGCGGCTACGGGGAGCCTTTCTTGGGCGGGCGTGCCCGCGCTGGGCATGCCCGGGGTTCACGCCCTCCCGGCACGCGGGTCACGCCAATGCGAAGTCGTCCGTTCACTTCGGCCGCCGATAACGAGGTACCCCATGCCAACCGACCCCGTCAAACGGGACGCTCACCCGAGCCAGCCGCCAGGTGCTCCTGTCGGCCGTACCGTCGCCGCAGCGCAGACCGCCTCCGCCCCACCCAAGATCGCGTGCCGCTCCCTGACCAAGGTCTTCGGCGCCAGGCCCGAGCGGGTCGTCGAGTTCCTGGCCGCCGGGGGCACGAAGGAGGAGGCGCAGGCGCGCTTCGGGAACGCCGTCGGCGTGTACGACGTCGACCTGAGCGTGAGGGCCGGCGAGACCTTCGTCCTGATGGGCCTGTCCGGGAGCGGCAAGTCGACGCTCCTGCGCCTGCTCAACCTGCTGCACGAGCCGACGGCAGGGCGGGTGCTCGTCGACGGGGTGGACCTGACCGACCTGGCGCGCGGTGAGCTCCTGAAGATGCGCCGCGCGAAGTTCAGCGGGATGGTCTTCCAACAGTTCGCGATCCTGCCGCACCGCAGCGTCCTCGACAACGTGCGCTTCGGCTTGGAGGTGCAGAGGCTGCCGCTGGCCGAACAGCGCCGCCGAGCGCTCGAGGCGATCGAGCTGGTCGGCCTGGCGGGCTGGGAAGGGAGCCTGCCCGCCCAGCTCTCGGGCGGCATGCAGCAGCGCGTCGGCCTCGCGCGTTCGCTCGCCATGGACGCGGACATCCTCCTCATGGACGAGGCGTTCAGCGCGCTCGACCCCCTGATCCGCCGCGAGATGCAAGACGAGCTCGTCGAGCTCCAGGCGCGCGTGAACAAGACCATCGTGTTCGTGACGCACGACCTGGACGAGGCCCTCAAGCTCGGCGACCGCATCGCGATCATGCGCTCCGGGCGCGTGGTGCAGATGGGCGGGGCGGAGGAGATCATCACAGCGCCGGCCGACGACTACGTTGAGGCGTTCGTGGCCGGCGTCGACCGCACGGGCGTCCTGACGGCGCGGAGCATCATGCAGCCCGTCAAGGCCACCGCCCACGTTGGCGATGGGCCGCACACGGCGCTCACCAAGATGCGGCGCTTCGGCCTCTCCGGGCTGCTCGTCATCGACCGCGAGCGCCGCGTGCAGGGCTACGCCTCGAGCGAGGCCGTGATCGCGCAGCTCGGCCGGGCGGGCTCGGCCCCTTCGGCGGAAGCGCCCGAGGGGGCCGTCCCGGACCGGCTGCCGATGGCTCCGGCCCTCACGGTCGGCCTCGACACCAGTCTCGCGGAGCTCATCGCCGCCGCGGCCGGCAGCAGCGAACCTATCGCCGTCGTCGACGAGGGGAGGAGACTGCGCGGGGTGGTCGTGAAGGGCGCCATCCTCGCCGCGTTGGCCTCGGAGCCGCCGGTGGGCACGGCGACCACAGCGCCCGTGGGCGTTCCCGGCTCGAACACCGTCGATGCAGGTTCCACCGGCGGGGCGAGCTCCCAAGTGCGAGGCCCGGCGGGTCGCGGGGCAGGGAAGGGGGCCGCCGGTGCTGCTTGACTACCGCATCCCGATCGCCTCTTGGGTCGAGAAGCTCGTTCGGGGCATCCAGAGTGCCTGGGCGGCCGGCTTCGACGGCTTCGCCGACATCGTCCGCTTCGTGATCAACGGGTTGCTCGGCGGGCTGCAGGCGGTGCCGCCGCTGGTCCTGCTGGCGGTCCTCGCGGCCCTGGTCACCTGGAAGGCCGGTTGGAAGCTGGGTCTGTTCACGGCCGTCGGGCTCTTCCTCATCCACAACATCCAGCTCTGGACGCCGTTCCTCCAGACGCTCTCCCTCGTCGTCACCGCTCAGGTGCTGATCGTGGTGGTCGGGGTGCCGCTCGGCATCCTCGCCGCCAGCTCCGACGCGGCCGAGCGCATCATGCGGCCCATCCTCGACTTCATGCAGACCATGCCGGCGTTCGTCTACCTGATCCCGGCCGTGATGTTCTTCGGCATCGGCCTGGTGCCGGGGGTCGTGGCCACCTTCATCTTCTCGTTGCCGCCGCTCGTGCGGTTGGTGAACCTCGGCATAAGGCAGGTGCCCCTCGACCTCGTCGAAGCCGCCGACGCGTTCGGCGCCACCCGCCTCCAGAAGCTCGTCAAGGTGCAAGTGCCGCAGGCGTTGCCGACGATGATGGCCGGTCTCAACCAGTCCATCATGCTCAACCTCTCCATGGTCGTCATCGCCGGCATGATCGGCGCGCGCGGCCTCGGCGCGGAGGTGCTGAGGGGCATCCAGCGCATCCAGGTCGGGCAGGGGTTCGAGGCCGGGCTCGCCGTGGTGATCCTCGCCATCGTCCTCGACCGGCTCACGGCCGCCTTCGCCATGCGCCGCCGCGACGGCTCGCGGGCGCGGGAGGACGGCTGATGCGGAGCGAGGCCCGGCGCGCCGCCCTGCGTTTGCACTCTCCCGGATCATGTGCTAGGGTCGGGACGGCACCTGTGGTGCCTTGTACGTGTGGCGCATCATATATGCGCTGGTGCGGGATGTTACCGCGCTGCAACTTTACGCCTCTCCTAAAAACAGGAGGAAAACCATGCAGAAGTTCGCACTAGCGGCTATTGTCGCGCTGGTCATCGGGTTGGGCGTCGCGAACGCTCAGACGATCAGGTTCGGGTACGTGTTGTGGGACGACTGCGTCGCGACCACCAACGTCGCGGCCGCCCTCATCCACGACCGCCTCGGTTACGACGTCGACATGACGTCCGTCGACGCGGGACCGATGTTCGCCGGCTTGGCGCGCGGCGACTTCGACGCCACGCTCTGTGCGTGGCTGCCCGCCACCCACGCGGCCTACCTCGAAGAGTACGGCGACAGCTTCGAGGTCCTGAACGCCAACCTGGAAGGCGCCGACATCGGCTGGGCCGTGCCCGCCTACGTGGAGCTGGACAGCATCGAGGACCTCCCGGGGAACGCGGACATGTTCAACGGTGAGGTCATCGGCATCGATCCCGGCGCCGGCTTGATGAGCGCCTCCGATGAGGCCATGCGGGCCTACGGCCTCACCGACTACACCCTGCTCGACGGCTCCGACGCCGCCATGACGGCCGCGCTTGACAGGGCCATCACCAGGAACGAGCCCATCATCGTCACGAGCTGGCGTCCGCACTGGATGTGGGCCGCGTACGACCTCAAGTACCTGGCCGACCCCAAGGGCGTGTTCGGCGAGGCCGAGCAGGTCGAGACCGCCGTCAACAACGACTTCGCCGCCAACGGCCCCGCAGAGGTCATCGACTTCCTGCGCGCCTTCCGGTGGACGGGAGCCGATGTCGGCGACGTCATGCTGAAGGTCCGCGGCGGCATGGAGCCGGCCGAGGCGGCCGCGGAGTGGATCGCTGAGAACCAGGAGCTGGTCGACAGCTGGTTCTGAGTGAGGCGCGTGCCTGCGGCTCGACCCGAAGGTGGCCACGGGCCCCGTAGCTAGCCTCGAGCCGCAGCAGCTATCCGGAAAGCCCGGACGAAGCCACCAGACAAGCCCCCGAGCTCTCTCGAGCCTCGGGGGCTTCCCCTAGGACACGCCGTCCAGGAACGTAGCGGTCGGAAGGAAGAACAGGCTGCCCGTCATCGGGCGGCTGAAGTCGAGCAGGCGGTCGTAGTTGCCGGGCGGGTTGCCGATGTACATGTTGTCGAGCATGCGCTCGATCCGGCTGGGCGAGCAGGCGTAGCCGATGAAGTACGTGCCGAACTCGCCCTTGCCTACCTCGCCGAACGGCATGTTGTCGCGCACGATCTCGAGCTGCTCGTCGCCGTCGAAGATGCTCGTGAGGGCGTTGTGGGCGGACGTCGGCTTCACAGAGTCGTCCAGCTCGATGTCGGAGAGCTTCTTGCGGCCGATGATGGCCTCTTGTCGCTCGACCGGCAGCGCGTTCCACTTGGTGAGGTCGTGCAGGTACTTCTGGACGATCACGTAGCTGCCGCCGGCGAACGCCGGGTCCTCGACGCCGACCATGGTGGCCTTGTCCGCGGCGCGCCCGACCGGGTTCTCCGTCCCGTCGACGAAGCCCAGGAGGTCGCGCTCGTCGAAGTACCGGAAGCCGTGGGTCTCGTCCACCACCGTGACGGCCTCCCCTAGCCTGGTGCTGATCTGCATGCCGAGCTCGAAGCAGACGTCCATGCGCTCTCCGCGGATGTGGATCAGGAGGTCGCCGGGCGTGGAGACGGCGCGGTGCACGCCGTCGATCTCGCGGAAGGGGTGCAGCTCCTTGGGGCGCGGCTGCCCGAAGAGCCTGTCCCACGCGGTGGAGCCGATGCCGAGCATGCACGTGAGGCCCGCGTCGAGGTTGCGGAAGCCCACCGCGCGCACGAGGCCCGCGAGGTCAGGACAGAGCGAACGGACGGCCTTGGCCGCCCGTTCGTCGTCTGCGATCGTCGCCACCAGGAACAGCGCGTAGCGCGTGAGCCTGGAGGTGACGGGCTGGCTGAGGCTCTCCTCCTGCACGCTCGGAGGAGGCGAACTCTGCCGATCGCGGGTGCTCAGGCGAGCACCTTGAGCGCCCGGTCGAGCCCGTCGAGGCCGACCTGCAGGTCGTCGCGCTTGATGGTGAGGGGCGGCGTGACCAACAGGACGTTGTAGCGCCCGAACGCGTAGACGCCCTCGCTACGCAGGGCGCCCGTGAGCTTGCCGATGGGGGCGTTGTCGCCGCCGTACCAGGGCACGAGGGGCTCCTTCGTGTCGCGGTCCTTGACCAACTCGATGGTGTAGAAGGCGCCGACGCCGCGCACGTCACCGATGACGCGGTGCTTGTCCTTGAGGGCGTTCAGGCCGTCCTTCAACCAGGGGTCGATCTCGCGCGCGCGCTCGAAGAGCCCCTCCTTCTTGAGGGTGCTCACCGTGGCGAGGCCGGCGGCCATCGCCATGGGGTGGCCGGCGTAGGTGTGGCCGCACATGAGGGCCACGTCGTCGAAGTGCTTGGCGAGGCCCTCGCGGACCATCACGCCGCCCAAGGGGATGTACGCGGAGGACGAGCCTTTGGCGAACGTGATCATGTCGGGCGTGACGCCGAAGCGCGTGGCGGCGAAGCGGTCGCCGACGCGGCCGAAGCCCGTCATGACCTCGTCGAAGACGAGCACGATGCCGTGCTTGGCCGTGATCTCGCGCAGGCCGGCCAGGTAGCCTTCAGGGTAGACGATCACGCCGTTCGAGCCGACCACGGGCTCGATGACGAGCGCGGCGATGTTCTTGCCGCCCTCGAACGTGATGACCTGCTCGAGGTGCTCGAGGGCGCGCGCCGTCTCGAGCTTCGGGTCCTCCGTGAAGAACGGGCTGCGGTACGGGTAGGGCGCGAAGAAGTGCACGATGCCGGGCAGCCCGGGCTCGTTCGCCCAGCGCCTGTCCTCGCCCGTGAGGCTGCCGGCGCCTGGGGCGGAGCCGTGGAACGAGCGGTAGGCGGCCAGGACCTTGTGGCGGCCCGTGATCATGCGGGACATCTTGATGGCGTCCTCGTTGGCCTCGCCGCCGCCCGTCGTGAAGAACGTGCGGGCGCCCTCGCTCCACGGGCTGACCTCGGAGAGGAGCTCGGCGAACTCGGAACGCACGTCGTGGACGAGGGAGGGCGGCAGGTAGCAGATCTTGGCCGCCTGCTCCTGGATGGCCTTGACGACGGCCGGGTGGCCGTGGCCGAGGTTGGTCGAGACGAGGCCGGCCGAGAGGTCGAGGTAGCGCTTGCCCTGGTCGTCGAAGAGCCAGGAGCCCTCGCCGCGGACGAAGGTGGGGCCGCCGACGGCAGACTGCTTGTACCAGGGGGTGAGCACATGCTTGTGGGAACGGGTGGTGGCTGTTGGGGACATCGCCTGAGACCTCCTAAGAACCGCTCCTCGGCGTTTCTAGGGCGCGTAAGGAGCCTCCCGGGCGCTGCGGCCGGGAGTCGCCGGATACCGGTGTTGGCCAGAAGAGTACCGCATCTCGCCACAGGGCTGTGGTGAAAGCGGCGCTTCCTGGCCGCTCGTGGCGAGGTCGCGGAGCCTGGGGCACAGGGTCGGTACGGCACCTGCCGACCGGGCGCGCGGCCTGACCGGGTATGCTGGAGCGCTCCGAGTCGGACGGTTGAAACGGATCGATCTCATCGTCCACGTCTAGGCCCGCCATGATGAAGCGACCGGTACTCCACGCCCTGCTGATCTCACTCGCCCTGTCCGGCCTGGGCTTCGCCTTCGCCTTGTGGAGCGTCGGAGGGCCGAAGGCTCTCTTGAAGGCCGGCGAGCTGGCTCCGAGGTACCTCCTGTACGCGGCGGCGGCACTGGTGGCCTCGTTCGTGATCTCGGCGCTGCGCCTCGCCTTCATCTGCCGGTCGCTCGGCTATCGGCTCCGCCTCAGGCACGCTTTGCGCGCTCACGTCCTAGGCCTGTTCTCGGCCGCCGTGACGCCCGGCGGCAGCGGGAACGTCGCGGGCATCGCCCTCACCCTCGACCTGCAGGGTGCTGGCAGCGGTCGCGCGTGGGCGGCGGCCCTCGCCACCATGTCGTCGGACACCACGTTCCACGCGTGGGCGATGCCGCTCTCCCTGATAGCCCTCTACTCGATGGGCGCATACCCGCGCACTCCGCTCTGGACGGTCATCGGCGTCGTCACGATCCTCCTCACCGTGGCCTTCGCGTACCTGCTGCTCTTCAAGGTGAGTTGGATCGGCCCGATCGCCAACCGGGTGCTCCGCGGTCCGTTCCTGCGCTTCAGACGCCGCGGCCTGCGCCTGGCCGCCAGTGTCATCGCCAGCAGCCAGACCTTCGCCTCCGCCCCCTTATGGCAGCACGTGGTCATCCAACTCCTCACGGCGGCGGCGTGGGCGTGCTACTTCACCGTCCTGCATTTCCTGCTCGTGGGCTTGAACGTGCACCTCGGCTTCGGGCTCGTCCTCGTCGGGCAGACCGTCGTGTCCGTCATGAGCACGTTCGTACCGACCCCGGGCGCCAGCGGCTTCCTCGAGGTCGTGCTGAGCTGGTTCCTCATAAGCAAGGGGAGCGGCGAGGCAGGGCCGGCCACCGTGTTCGTCTGGCGGCTGTTGACGTTCTACAGCCTGTTCATCCTCGGCCCGCTCTTGGGTGGCTACATGGTCGTCAGGCTGGCCGCTGCGGGCAACAAGCCCAAGGCGGTCGGGGAAGGTGCGGAGGCCGATCCCGCTTAGCCTTGGCTTCGCGCCTCGACCGGTTCCGCTCGCTAAAGCTAGCGCAGCACGTTCGCGTAGAGCTCGCCCAGCGCGCGCCAATGCCGATCCGACGTGTACTGTTCCAGCACTCGTTGCCGCGCGGCCTGGCCGTACCCGACCACCTCGTTGCGGTTGCCCGCCAGCCAGTCCCACGCGGCGCGTAGGTCGCGGCGTATGTTCAGCGGGTCGAGGACGCGCCCTACGCCGGCCAGGACGTCGCCGTGCTCGCCGACGTCCGTGGCCACCGGCATGCAGCCGCTCGCCATGCCTTCTAGGAGGCTGAGGCTCAGGCCCTCGATGGGGCTCGGCAGCACGACGACGTCCGAGCCCCGCCAGAGGCTCTTCCGGACCGCCTCGTCGGCTACGAAGCCCAGCCACTCGATGCGGCGGTCGGCCGCGAACCTGGCTTGGAGACCGGAGAGGAGGGGGCCCGCCCCCGCCAGCGTCAGGATGAGGTCGTCGTGGGGGCTCGCTGCGAAGGTCTCGACGAGCGGGGCGATGTTCTTGTCCGCCGTCATGCGCCCCATGTAGGTTATGCGCAGCTTGCCTCCGAGACGGAACTCGCTCGGGCCTGGCGCGTAGGCCGCCGTGTCGACTCCGTTCGGGATGACGGCGACGCGCTCGGCCGGCACGCCCCGCGCCTCGAAGTGCCGCCGCAGGCGACTGCCGAAGACGATCAGGCGCGTGTAGCGCGCCAGCGCCGGGACGTACGCGTTGCTCACGAACTGACCGAAGAGCCCGAACCGGGTGGGTCGGTAGTCCCAGCCGTGGTGGAAGGTCGCGACGGCGGGCACGCCCAGCTCCCGTGCCAGGCGCGGGACCATGAAGTCGAGCGGACTAGTCGTCAGCTGGGCGTGGATGAGGTCCGGTCCGAGCTCCCGCAGCAGGCGCTCGAGGCGCCGATACGAACCGGGGCCTGGCACGGTGTAGCCGGGCGACCG
>JAMLIB010000017.1 GCA_023954415.1 Trueperaceae bacterium | reverse complement strand
CCACGCCGCCGGGCAATTATGCCCATGGTCTGTGACCATGAGCATAATGCATTCTACTCGGGATACGGTTACCGGCGGTTACGCCGCCGGCGTCCTCACCAGCTCTCGACGGCCTCCGAACCTTGGCTACGACCGACTACAGCTGCGGAACGATGAGCACCATCCCAGGGAAGATCAGGTTGGGGTCGTCGATGAGGTGGGCGTTCGCCTCGAGCACGCGCGGCCACTGCGAGCCCTGACGGTAGAAGAACGTGGCGATCGACGAGAGCGAGTCGAGCGGCTGCACCGTGTAGATGCCGCGCGCGCCCGTCAGCGTGGCCACCTGCTGCTGGGCCTCCTGGAGCTCGGAGCGGATGCGCGCGAGCTCCGCCTGGCGCTCCTCGCTCACCTGCTCGAGCTGGGTCCGCTGGTCGGACAGCGACTCGAGCTCGCGCGTGAGGTCGGCGGCGCGCGCCCTGGCGCCGTCGAGGTCCAGCGAGGTCGCCCCCAAGCGCTCCTGAAGGTCCGAGCGCAGCGCTTGCGACGCGTCCACCGTGGCGCGCAGGCGCCCCAGCTCCTCGACGGCCTCGTCGCGCTCGACCACCAGTCCGTCGCGTTGGGCAGCGAGCTGATCGCGCTGCGCGGCGGCCTCGTCGCGGGCCGCCGCGAGCCCGTCACGCTCGGAAGCGAGCTCGGCCGCCTGCGCGGCGAACTCGTCGCGCTCGCTCACGGCGGCGGCAAGATCGGCCTGTGCGGCGCTCAGGGCGGTAGCGACCTCGTCACGCTCCGCGACTGCGGCGGCGAGGTCAGCCTGCGCCGCGCTCAGGGTCGTCGCGACCTCGTCACGCTCGCTCACGGCCGCAGCGAGGTCCGCCTGCGTTTCGGTGAGGGCGGTCACGACCTCGTCGCGTTGCTGCATGACGATGTCCAGGCTCATCCTCGCCTCCTCGACGGAAGCCGCCTCCGTAGCGGCGCCCTCCCTCGAGGCACTCTCGGCAGAGGCGGCGTTCGCCCTCTCGGCCACCGCCCTCGCCTCGGACGCCGCGGCGCGGGCGGCTTCCAACTCGATGACGATCGCGTCGCGTTCTTGCATGACCGACGTGAGCCGGCGCGTGAGGTCGTCCCTGGCGACCCGCAGCTCGGCGACCTCGCGATCGGCCGCGTCGCTCAGCGCGCGCAGGTCGGCCAGCTCCGCACGCTCTTGGTCGAGCTCGGTCGTCGCCTGGTTGCGTTCGGCGATGGCCTCGTTCAACTGGGCGGTGACGGCATCGCGCTCGGCGTTGGCCGCGGCGAGGTCGGCGCCGACCTTGTCCCTCTCGGCGTTGGCCTGGCCAAGCTGGGCTTTGACCGAGGCCACCTGGGCAAGAGCGGCGTCGACCCGGCCCTGGGCCTCGGCCAACCCGGCCTCGAGACCGGTCACTCTGTCCTGCAGGTCGGTCACGTTCGCGGCCGCCGTGTCGCGGTCGGCCTCGGCGCGCGCGAGCGTGTCGAGCGCCGCCGCGAGGCTCGCCTCGACGGCCTCCTTCGCGTTCGTCGCCTGGCTCAGTTCGCCCTGGAGACTAGTGACGCGGCCGGACAGGGTCGCGTTCTGCTCGGTGAGCTCCTTCTCCAGCTTGCTCGGACCGCAGGCGAGCAGGAGCGTGAGCGGCATGACCGCCACGAGGACTACGAACGAGGCCCGCCTCCGGCGAGCCGCTGGCCGGATGCTCTGGTTGCGCATGACCGAATATACAAGGTGAGGGGCACTTCAGACGAGACTCATGAGAGCGGCGCGGGGAACGATCGGTAGGCTCAGCGTAGGCCGCCGACGGCGAAGGGCCGGAACTTTCTTCTCAAGACGCTGAACAATGTATTGACACCCGACCCGCTAGCCTCTACACTCCCCTCAAATGACAAGCGAGCGGCCTTCGCGCCACTGTCTGCAACGGCTACGTCAGCACTTCTCGCGGCTGTCCCCAGCCCAGCAGGTCGTCGCGGAGTACATCCTGAAGAACCCGAACGACGCCATGCAGGCCTCCATCCACGAGATCGCGGCGCGCTGCCGGACGAGCGTCGGCACCGTCGTGCGCCTCGCGAAGGACATCGGGTTCGAGGGCGTGAAGGAGATGAAGCTCGCCCTCGCGCTCGAGGTCGGCACCCTCATCCCCAACCTCACCGCGCGCCAGGGGTCCAGCCGAGGGAACGCGGCGGAGCTCCTCGAGAACACGGTCCTCGGCCTGAATGAGACCGCCGAAGCCCTCGACATAGCGGAGCTGCAGCGGGTGGCGCGCCTGATCGCCGAGGCACGCCACGTCGACATCTACGGGGCCAGCACCTCCTACCTCGTCGGGATGGACCTCGTCGAGAAGCTCAAGCGCCTCGGCATCTACGCCTCCGTGTACGAGAACAGCTACATGCAGGCGATCTCGGCCGCCGGCCTCGGGCCGGGCGACGTCGCCATCGGCGTCTCCTACTCCGGTGAGACGCAGAGCGTGGTGGAGTGCGTGGCCATGGCCCGTGAGCAGGGCGCCACCACCGTCGCCCTCACGAACTTCACCGACTCGAGCATCGTGGACGTGTCCGACGTCGTCCTCTCGACCGCCGTTTCGCGCCACCTGATACCCGACGGCAGCCTGGGTGGCCGGATAGCGCAGCTCTACGTCGTGGACGCACTGTTCATAGAGCTGATCGCCTCCGATTCCGAGCGCTTCGATGCGGCCTTCCACCGCTACAACCAGATCCTCCTGCAGAAGGTAGGCAAGTCCCGCGACCGCCTCGGCCTGGGCCTCAAGCATCCGGGCCTCGGCAGGGGCCGGTCGGGTGACGACCCCTCGGCCCCGCCCCCCACCAGGTCCTCGGCCAAGACCCTGACCGTAGAGGCCAGCGCCAAGAAGACGGCCAAGAACGCCAAGAACGCCGGGAAGAAGAGCGGGGCCAAGACCCCGCGTAAGGAGAGCAGCCATGAGTAGCGAAGGTTCGATGCGCGCCGCCGTGTTCCGCGGGGTGCGCGACATCGCAGTGACGGAAGTGGCGCGGCCCACCGCGGAGCCGGGCAAGGTCCTCGTGAAGGTGACGCGCACCGGGATCTGCACGTTCGAGCGGCGCATCTACAGCGGCGCCCAGAAGCACGTCCCCATGCCGTCCATCGCGGGGCACGAGGTCGCCGCGACCGTCGAGGCCGCGCCGGCGGACACGGGCTTCGAGCCGGGCGACCGCGTTGCGCTCGACCTGGTCTACCGCTGCGGCCACTGCTACTACTGCGTGCGCGGCCAGGACAACCAGTGCGTGAAGCTCTACAGCGAGGGGCTCAAGTGGGACGGCCTCCACGTCATCGGCGGCGGCTTCGGCGAGTACATCTCCGTCGACCCCTCCAAGGTCTTCAAGGTCGATCCCACCGTCCCCCACCACATCATCGCGCTCTCGGAGCCGCTCGGCTGCGTGATCCACAGCTTCAGCAAGACGACGGTCGGCCTCGGCGACACGGTATCGGTGATCGGCGCCGGCACGATGGGCTCGCTCCACGTGGTCCTGGCCAAGCTCTACGGCTGCAAGGTGCTGGTCAGCGACCCCGACGAGGAGCGCCTCGCGTTCGTGCGCGACCGCCTCGGAGCCGACGTCACCGTGAACCCGACCAAGGACGACCCCATCGCCGCCGCTAGGGCCATGTCCGCGGGGCGCGGCACCAACGCCGTCTTCGTGACCGCCGGCGTGGCCGCGGCCGCCGAGCAGGCCATCGAGATGGCCGGCAAGTACTCCACCGTGGTCCTGTACGGGTCCACCCACCCGGCCGCCAAGATCCAGGTCGACTGGAACCGCATCCACTACAACGAGATCCGCCTCGACGGCACCGAATCGCGCACCCGGAACGACGTCCGCACGGCCGCCGAGCTCCTCCCGCAGCTCCAGGGGCGGCTCGAGCACCTCGTCTCGCGCCAGATCGCCCTGGAGGAGCTCGCGGAGGAGCTCGAGCACGGAGTGCCGACGGGCGCCACGCAGCGCGTCATCGTGAACTTGGAGGCGTGAACCTTAGAGGCGTGAACCTGGAAGCGTGAAGGCCGCCACCCGTCCAGCCGCCCCATGAGGGACGGACCTCCACCACCGCGCGCCACCCAGCCGGCGCCGAGGCCCCGACCACCGCCTGCGCGACGAGCGCAGAGAGCCCGCAACCGGGCGAAGCCAGAGAGTCAGGAGAGCGAACATGCAAGTCAGCAGCACCAAGGTCCGCAGGCTCCAGAGGGTCTTCCGTGAGGACGGCCGCGCGCTGATCGTGGCCATGGACCACGGGTCCTACATGAACGTCCTCCCCCAGGCAGCAGACCCTGGGAGGATCCTCGACGACGTGCGCGAGGCCGGCGCAGACGCCGTCCTCACCACCCTAGGGATAGCGACGACCTACACGGACCGCCTCGGCGACATGGGCCTCATCCTGCGCCTCGACGGCTCCGGCTCCATGCTCGACCAGGGCTCTACCTTCGAGCAGCGATACACCATCGAGGACGGGCTGCGCGTCGGCGCGGACGCCGTGGCGGCCATGGGCTTCCCCGGCGAGGGCCGGGGCGAGACCCTGCACAACCTCGGCCGGATAGCCAGCCAGTGCACGGCCTGGAACATGCCGCTGCTCGCCGAGATGATGCCGGGCGGCTTCAACCCCAGCCTGCACACCCCGGAGAACATCACGCTCGCCAGTCGCATCGGCGTCGAGCTCGGCGCCGACATCATCAAGACCACCTACACGGGCGACGTGGAGTCGTTCAAGGCCCTCACCGCCGGCGTCTTCGCCCCCGTGGTCGTGCTCGGCGGGAACAGGAAGGGCGAGCTGGTGGATCTCCTCACGATGGTCCACGACTCCCTCCAGGGCGGCGCGAGCGGTGTGGCCGTCGGTCGCAACGTCTGGCAGCACGAGAACGCCGGGGGCGTGGTGCGCGCCCTCGCCCGCATCATCCACGACGGCGCCACCGTCGCGCAGGCAGCCAAGGAGTTCGGGTCGCGGTAGTGACCGTGTAGCCGATGATCAGAGCGACCGCCCAGACCATCGCCAGACGCTCCGCCACGTTCGCGGGGGAGCTGTGGGCGCTTGCGGCGGTCGTCGGCTACACCGGCTCGAACCTGTTCGGCCGCGCGGGCGTCGCCTTGGGCAACCCCGTCGCCGGCCCCCTGCTGCGCGACCTCCCGAGCTTCCTGCTCGGGCTGTCGCTGCTGAGCCGCGCGGGACGCTACCGCCAGCTCTTACCCGGTCGGAGCGCTTTCCAAGGCGCCAAGCTGGTCCCCTTCGTCCTCAGCGGCGCCATCTCGGTCATCGGCACCTTCGCGTTCTTCTTCTCACTGAGCATCGGCGGCGTGAACATCGCGGTGCCCGTCCTCCAGACTCAGCTCCTCTGGGGCGCCCTCTTCGGCTGGCTCCTCCTCGGCGAGCGCGTCCTGCCCCGGGGCGTCTTCGGCATCGCCGTGACGTTCGCCGGCCTGTGCGTGCTCGCCGTCGGGCAGAGCAGGGGCACCCCCGTGTCCGACGCCTGGTTCACGGCCTTGCTGTTGGCGCTGGTGCCGGCGGTGGCCTGGGGCCTCTCCGGCGTCATCTGGCGCCGCGGCCAGATGCAAGGCGTCGAGCGCTCCGCCGGCATGACCGTGCACTACGGCACGTCGGTCCTCGTCAGCCTGAGCTTCCTCATCATCGCCCGTCAGCTGGACGTGTACCGGGCGCTCGGCTGGGAGAGCCTGGTCTCGCTCGTCATGAGCGGCATCTGCGGTGGCGTGATCGCCGCGTTCGCCATGTTCACCGCCATCAAGCTCCTGCCGGCCGCCACCGTCTTCGTCCTGAACGGCCTCACGCCCCTCCTCACCGCGGTGGGGGGAGCCTGGTTCCTTGGGGAGTACGTCAACCCGCTCATGTGGGCAGGCATCGCGCTCACCAGCCTCGGCGTCGTCGTGTTCCAGGTCACCAAGCCCGTCAGGGTCGGCGCGCCGGTCGTGCCGGCAGACGTGCCGGCAGACGTGCCGGCGGCGGGCGCCCCCGGCGCGCCGGGCGCCGCGACGGCCGCGCCGGCATCCGACCCGCGCCCCGGGAGGCGGCGTCCATGAGCCGGCCCGAACGCCCACGCCCCACGGGCGGACCCGGCGACCTCGTCCTGGGCGTCGACCTCGGCACCACGGGCTTCAAGGCCGGGGCGTTCGACGCCGAGGGGCACCTCGTGGCGGCGGGCAAGGTGGAGTACGCGCTCGATCGGCCGCGCGCCGCGTGGGCGGAGCAGCCCGCCGAGCGTTGGTGGGAGGCGTTCGAGCTGGTGCTGAGCCAGATCCGCGAGAACGTCGACACGCGCCTCATCCGTGCCATCTCCGTGGCGGGTCAGTCGCCGACCGTCGTGCCCGTGGGCCCGGACGGCGCAGCGCTCAGGCCGGCCATCACGTGGGCCGACCGGCGCGCGGTCGCGCAGGCCGCCTGGATGACGGAGACGTTGGGGGCCGGCTTCGTGAGCATCGAGTTCGAGTCCTTGCCACGCGTCCTTTGGATCAGGGACAACGAGCCGGAAGTGTTCGGGCGCACCGCGGCCTTCCTGCAGTCTTACGAGTACCTCGCCTTGCGGCTGACGGGCGCGGCCGTGACCATCGAGCCGCTCGACGGCTTGCCGAGCTGGACCGACGACCGCTTGGAGCGCCTGGGCCTGGAACGGACCCGCTTCCCCGCTCGCACGGTGGGCGCCGGCCGCGTCATCGGCACGGTGCGCCCCGCCGTGGCCGAGGCCATCGGCTTGCACCCCGAGGCACAAGTGGTGAGCGGCACCGTCGACGCGTTCGCGCACTGGATCGGCGTGAACTTGAGCCGCCACTGCCAGCTCTCCAACATCGGCGGCACCTCGGAGGGCGTGGCTTTCGCCTCCGACGCGCCCCTCACCGACCCGAGGCACCGGGTCTTCCGCATGCGCAGCCCCTTCGGCGCCGGCTGGGTGATAGGCGGCGCCATGTCGAACAGCGGCGGCCTCCTCGACTGGGCGGTCGCCAAGCTGGGCGGTCAGCGCGCCGACCACGACTCCGTGCTCGCCGCCATCGCCCGCGTGAGGCCAGGCAGCGAGGGCCTGATCGCCCTCCCATACTTCCGCGGCGAGCGGACCCCCATCTACGACGCCGACGCCCGCGGCTGCTTCTTCGGCGTGACCGCCGAGCACGGCCCCGAGCACCTCGGACGGGCGCTCCTCGAGGGCGTGGCCTTCGGCCTGCGTCAGGTCGTCGGCATCCTCTCGGACATCGGCGGCGACGTCGAGCGCGTCGTGATCAGCGGGGGGACCGCCCGCGCCGCCGCGTGGAACCGGATCAAGGCCGACGTCCTCGGGAAGCCCGTCCACGTACCCTCGGTCACAGACTCCGGCGTGCTCGGCGCCGCGATCCTCGCGCGCGCCGCCGTAAGCGACGAGCCGCTGAGCCAAGTGGCGCAGCGCATGGTCCACGATCGGGAGGTGATAGAACCGGACGCGAAGAACACGGCGGTCTACGACCAGACGTACCCGCTCTTCCTCGAGCTCTACGAGCGCCTGAAGGAGCCGTACCGCCGCCTGGCCGAGTTGAGCCCATCAGCGTAGTCCCGACTCGGACCCCTCCACCCATCGATGACGCAACACCACAGAAGGAGAGCCGTAATGAATAAGCGTGGCTTGTCGATCGTAGTCGCTCTAGCGTTGGCGCTTGGCCTTGGCTACGGCCTCGCGCAACAGACCTTCGACGTAGCGGTGTTCTTCCCCGGCACCTTGGGCGGCAACCCGCTCGAGCCGCCGATCACCGCCGGCGTGGCGCGCGTCCGCCAGGACTTCCCGAACGTCACGGTGCGCGTGGTGGAGGGCGGCGCCGCCTCGGACTGGGAGTCCGGGCTGACCGCCCTCGTGGCCACCCAGACGTACGAGCTGATCATCACCCTCACCGACGGGATGCCGCAGATCCTCCAGTCGGTGTCTGCCATGTTCCCCGACCAGAAGTACGCGCTGCTCGACTCCGCCGTCGAGGGGCTGCCCAACGTCTACTCGCTGATGTACTCCGACGAGGCGCTCGGCTTCGTCGGCGGCGTGTTCGCCGGCCTCCTCTCCAAGAACTTCAGCATGTCCGGCGACTCCGCCAGCCCCAAGGTGGGCCTGCTCGCCGGCACGCCGTACCCGCAGATGGACAACAAGATCCACCCGGGCTACGCGGCCGGCGCGCACTACGTCGACCCCAGCATCGAGGTGCTGTTCGCGGCCGTCGGCGACTGGAACAACCCCAACCGGGCCCGCGACCTCGCCCTCAACATGTTCAACCGCGGCACCACGGCCATCATGTCGATCACGGGCGGCGGCGACCCGGGCGTACACAAGGCGGCCTCGGAGACCGGCCGCTACGCCATCGCGGTCAACACCAACCAGAACGCCTCCATGCCGGGCGTCATCCTCGGCTCGGTGCTCAAGCGCATCGACAACTCCATCCACAGCGCCGTCGAGGCGGCGTTGGCCGGCACCCTGCCCTACGGCACGACCGACATCGCCGGCGTGAAGGAAGGCGCCATCTCGATAGCGGACGACGACCTGTACAGGGAGTTCGTGCCTGGGTCGATCCGTGACGAGCTGGCTTCCGTCATGGACGGCATCGTTTCCGGCGAGATCGACCTCGCGGCCCTCCTCCAGGCCGAGTTGGGCAACTGAGTCAGTAGGACTAGTCGCGGGAGTGGCGCTCCCCTTCGTAAGGGGCGCCGCTCCCTCCCTCACCCCCCGCCCAAGGAGACCTCGGCATGGCCCCGTATCTGGTGTGTGAAGGCCTCTCGAAGACGTACGGCGGAACCCTGCGCGCCCTCCAGGGGGTCAGCCTGAGCGTCGAGCGGGGGAAGGTACACGCGTTCATCGGGGAGAACAGCGCCGGTAAGAGCACGCTCGCCAAGATCATCGGCGGGATGGTGGCGCCGGACGCCGGGAGCATGAGCTTCGACGGCAAGCCCTACGCCCCCGGTAAGCCGCGAGACGCGCACGCGCACGGGATCGGCATGGTGCATCAGCACTTCACGCTGTTCCCGGCCCTCACGGTCGCGGAGAACATAGTCCTGGGCGACGAGCCTACCCGCCTCGGCCAGGTCGACATCGCCAGGGCCGTGGAGGAGGTGAGGGCGTTGTCCGAGGAGTACGGCATGCCCCTCGACCCCAGGCGGCGCCTCCACGACCTGTCGGTAGGCGAGCAGCAGCGGGTCGAGATCCTGAAGGAGCTGCGCCGCGACGTCGAGCTCCTCATCCTCGACGAGCCCACCGCCGTCCTCACGCCCCAGGAGGTCGAGAAGCTCTTCAAGGGCATCCGGCGCCTGATCCGCGAGAACCGGACCGTCATCTTCATCGCCCACAAGCTCGAGGAAGTGCTCGCCATCGCGGACGAGATCACGGTCATGCGCAAAGGCCGGGTAGTCGGGCACCGCGACCGCGCCGAGGCCACCAAGGAGGAGCTCGTGCGGCTCATGGTGGGCGAGAGCCTGCCGTTGGACGTGCGGCGCTACGGCGGCGAACCGGGGGGCGAGAAGCTCGTCACACGCGAGCTGACCATCCGGGACGAACGGGGGCGGCTAGAACTCGACGGGATCACGTTGAGCGTCAACGCGGGCGAGATCCTCGGCCTGGCCGGCGTGGAAGGGAACGGCCAGCGGGCGCTCGAGCAGGTGCTCGGCGGGTTGATCGAGCCCACCACCGGCAGCGTGGTCCTCAACGGGGCGGCCATCACGCGCGCTTCGCCAGCCAGGCGGCGCAGGCTGGGCCTCGCCTACGTCCCGGCCGACCGGCTGGAGTGGGGCTGCGCCCCCCAGGCGAGCGTCTTCGAGAACGCCATGACGCAGTGCTACAGGCGCGAATCCACCGCAGGTATCTTGCGACGCAGGCGGCTGCGGCAGGTCGTCCGCTCCATGTTCGAGCGCTTCGACGTCCGCGCGCCCGACCTCGACTCCCCTATCTCCTCCCTCTCTGGCGGCAACATCCAGAAGCTGATCCTGGCGCGCGAGCTCGGCTCCGAGCGGAGCGAGCGGCTGGAAGCGATCGTCATCTCCAACCCCAGCCGCGGCATCGACATCAGGGGCGTGCAGTTCGTCCACGACCTGCTCGCGGGCTACCGCGACGCCGGCTGCGCCGTCCTCCTGATCTCCACCGACCTGGACGAGATCCTCGCCCTCAGCGACCGCATCGGCGTGCTCTACACGGGCAGGCTCGTCGCCATGCTGCCCGGCCAAGGCCGCACCAGCAAGACGGAGCTGGGGCGCTACATGCTGCAGGGCGACGACAAGGAGCGTGCGGCATGACCGACCGCCTGCTCGATCGACTCGCCGACGGGCTCAGCCTCGCCTTGACCATCGGCGTGGCGCTCGTCGCCGGGGCAGTCATCATCTGGCTGACGAGCGCCGACCCTGGCCACGCCCTCCGCGCCTTCTTCCTCGGCCCGTTCCAGAACAAGCTCTTCTTCGGCAACATGCTGCAGACGGCGGCGCCCCTCCTGTTGACGGGCCTCGGCGTCGCGGTGGCCTTCCAGGTCGGCGCCGTGAACCTCGGCGCCGAAGGCCAGGTGTACGCGGGGGCGCTGGCCGGCGCGACGCTCCTACTGTTCCCACCGTTCGTCAGCCCGTGGCTGATCCCCGTCGCCGTGGTGGCGGCCGGAGCGGCCGGCGCGCTCTTCGCCTGGCTCGCCGGTTGGTTGCGGACGCGCTTCGGCGCCACGGAAGTCATCGGCTCGTTCCTGATCGGCGCGGCGCTCATCCAGCTCTTCGACTTCTTCCTCAGGCGCTACCTGGCCGACCCCACGGCGGGCTTCCCCACCTCCAAGCCGCTCGCCGCCACCTTCCGCCTCGCGAGGCTGCTGCCGCCTTCGAACCTCAACGTCATGTTCGCGATCGGCATCGTGCTGGCGGTCGTGGCCTTCTTCGTGCTGTACCGCACGACCTTCGGCTACCGCATCCGCCTGACGGGTCTGAGCGTGAAGTACGCGCGCTACAGCGGCATCCGCGTCGGGTGGCACTTCCTCGTGGCCATGGCCATCAGCGGGGCGTTGGCCGGCATCGCCGGCGTGGGGGAGGTGATGGGGGTGCAGGGCCGCCTCGTGACGGGCCTCTCGAACAACCTCGGTTGGAACGGCGTAACCGTGGCGCTGGTCGCGCGCCTCCATCCTCTAGGAGTGATCCCGGCAGCGCTCCTCTACGGCTACCTGCACTCCGGTGCCACGGTAGCGGGCCTCATGTCGGACGTCTCGCCCCGCATAGCCTCGATCATCCAGTCCTTGATCTTCTACATGATCACGGCGCAGGCCATCTACGTCTGGCTGAGGCGAAGGCTGGGAGCCGCACGCGCGAACGCGGGGCCCGGTGGCGCCCTGCCGAGCGGCGCGACCGGAAGGCCACGGCGTCAGGGCGGCCCGAGCGCCGCGCGGAGCGACCGATGAGCTCACTGGCGGAGGTCTTCAACCTGCAGTTGCTGTTCGACGTGCTGCGCATGACGACGCCCATCCTCCTGCTAGCGCTCGGTGGCATGATCACCGACAGGGCGGGGGTGCTCAACATCGCCCTGGAGGGGCTCCTGGTGTTCGGAGCCTTCGCCGCGGTCGTCGGCACCGGCATGACGGGGAACCTGCTCGTCGGCGTGGTCGCCGCCCTCGTCGGCAGCGGGCTCCTGTCGCTCGCCTTCGCATGGTTCGCCCTGTACCTACGCGGCAACATCTTCATCGTCGGCCTCGCCACGAACGCGTTCGCGGCCGCCGTCACCACCTACGCCTCGTGGCTGATCTCGGGGCGCGAGGGCTCGCTCAGCTACCCGCAGGCGCCCACGATCGGCCCAATCACCGTGCCGCTGGTGAAGGACGTCCACTTCCTGTCGTTCCTGAGCGGCCACACGGTCATCGACTACACGGCCTGGGCCCTCGTGCTCGTGGTCTCGTTCGTGGTGTTCCGCACGCGCATGGGGCTGCGCCTCAGGGCGGTCGGGCAAGAGCCGCTGGCGGCGCGAGCAGTCGGGCTGTCGGTCCGCCGCATCAGGTACCTCGCCGTGCTGGCTAGTGGGCTCCTCGCCGGGCTGGCCGGCGCCCAGCTCTCCCTGACCCTCGGGGGCTTCGTCCAGAACATGTCCGCCGGGCGCGGGTGGATCGGACTCGTCGCCTCGATAGTGGGGAGCGGGACGGCGTTCGGGTCCGCCGCGGCCTCGCTCCTGTTCGGGGCCACGGAGGGGGTGGCGAACTCGCTCCAGATCACCGCTCCCAAGGTGCCGGCCCAGCTCCTCTTCGCCCTGCCCTATGTGATCACCCTTGCAGCCCTGGTGTTCTACAGTGCTACCCGCTCACGCAAGAAGGGCGTGCTCGACACGTGAGCGCGCCCTCGCCCTTCAGGAGGATATGCACTTGAGAGAGTTCGGCCTTTACATAGACGGCGAGTGGACCGATGCGCTCGGTGGCGGCACCTTCGAGGTCATCGACCCAGCCAACGGCCGCCCGGTCGCGCGAGTGGCGCGCGGCGGCGCGCAGGACGTCGAGCGCGCGGTGCGCGCGGCGACCAAGGCCGCGGCGGCTTGGCAGGCCATGCCGCTGCGCGAGCGCGCGGCCGCCATGCGGCGAGTAGCCGACCTCATGCAGCGCGACACGGAGGAGCTGGCGCTACTCGAGACGCTGGACTCCGGTGGCACGCTCTGGTACTCGGAGGTGACCGTGACGGACATCGCGGCCAAGCGGTTCGAGTACTTCGCCGGCCTCGTCGACAAGGTCGAGGGGCAGCAGATCCCGGTCTCCGCGAACCACCTCGTCTACACGGCCCTCGAGCCGCTCGGGGTGACCGCTCACATCATCCCGTGGAACGGGCCGCTCTGGGAGGCGTCGCGCAGCGTGCCCCCGGCCTTGGCGGCCGGGAACGCCGTCATCCTGAAGCCCGCCCAGGAGGCGCTCCTCGGCGCCATCAAGCTCGGCGAGCTCGCCAAGGAGGCGGGGCTGCCAGACGGCCTCGTCAACGTGATCCCCGGGCCCGGCTCGGACGTTGGGGAGGCGTTGGTCCAGCACCCAGGCATCCACGGCATCACGTTCACCGGCTCCGTAGCCACCGGCCAGCGGATCATGCGCGGGGCGGCGGCCACCATGAAGCGCCTCGTGCTGGAGCTCGGCGGCAACGCCGCGAACATCGTCTTCGACGACGCCGACCTGGAGCGGGCCGTGGAAGGCAGCGTCTGGGCCGCGTTCTCAAACTCGGGTCAGATCTGCGTGTCCGGGCCTCGCATACTGGTGCACGAGTCCGTGCGCGAGGAGTTCACGGCGCGTTTCGTCGAGCGCGTCAAGAGCCTGAGCGTGGGACCGGGCGTGGAGAACCACCCCATCGGCCCCGTCGTCTCGGAGCACCACATGCGCTCCGTGCTCGACTACATCGAGGTCGGTAAGCAGGAGGGCGCGAAGCTCCTGACGGGCGGTCAACGCGCGACGGACGGGGCGTTACGCGACGGTTACTTCGTGATGCCAACGGTCTTCGACGACGTGACCCCGAGCATGCGCATCTGGCGCGAGGAGATCTTCGGTCCGGTCGTGACCATCACGGGCTTCCGCACCGAGGAGGAGGCCGTGCACATGGCGAACGACACCGAGTACGGCCTTGCCAACGGCATGTGGACGCAGAGCCTAGCGCGCGCGCACCGGGTGGCCCGGCTCCTGCAATCCGGCCAGGTGTACGTGAACGAGTGGTTCTGCGGCGATATCCAGTGCCCCGCCGGGGGGTACAAGATGAGCGGCATAGGGCGCGAGGAAGGCCAGCAGGCGCTGGGGAACTACCTGCAGCTGAAGAGCGTCAGGGTGAACTTGGGGTAGCTGGCGCCCCTCGGTGGGCGACGACCGAGTCGGTGTCGCGGCCGGGAGCGGCTGCGGCATCCACGGCAGGGAGCGCAGCGCCCGCGTCGGACCCAGCACCGCTCACCGCTGCGCCCATGTCCCGGCCGACGCCCAGCGCCGCCCCGCGCCAGCCACGTAATCCGTCTGGAGCTCGTTCTCCAGCGCCTTCGGCTGTGCCACGCGCACGCAGCGGATGGCCTCCTCCGCAGAGAGCCCGTAGCTCGCGAGGGTGAGCGCCGCCACCGTGCCCGTGCGGCCGTGCCCGCCCATACAGTGGATAACGACGGTCTCGCCGGCGGCCAGCGCAGACCGGACTGTGGCGATCAGCCTGTCTACCTCCCCCTCCTGGCCGGCGCGCGGCACCCGCGTGTCCTGGATGGGGAAGTGCTCCGTGCGCACGCCGCAGGCCTCGGCCACCGTGAACAGGTCGGGGATCCCGAGGTCCTCGTACTCGAAGTCCTCCAGCAAGGACACCAGTAGGTCCGCGCCGTGCGCCTCGCGCAGGCGCTCCATGTCCTGACGCAGGTCGCGGTCCCAGTAGACGCCCTCGTCACTGCCGTAGGCCTTCTTGCCGGGCGCGAAGGTCAGGCCCAGGCGGCCGGGCGTGCCGTGGGCCGCGTCGGCGACCCAGAACACCTTGATGGGGCTGTCCACCGAGGTAAGGCGGCCAGCGTGGGTCATGGTCGATCTCCTATCATCGCGCTGAGCGCGCGCAGCAGCATAGTGGCGGAACCCGTCATGTACCGTTGCGGCCCCAGCGCCGCCCGGCGAACCCGGTCAACGAACCGGGTTCGCCGCGCTCGGCTCCGCCTACCCCTTCCCGTCGCTTCCTGTCGCAAGACGAAGCTAGCATGCCTTCAGAGGGCCGGGTGGCAGCTCGCCTCCGGTTGTAGTGTGTGCTCAAAGCTACATGGCGGCGAACCAAGCAGACCAGGAGGTCCATGGATGCGTCGATCTCGATGATCCCCATCATGGCCAATACGTTCCATAGGCCGTACGACGAGCTTACCGAGGACGAGCAGAGGCTCGTGAACGACCTAGTCGTGAAGTTGCATCGCGGCATCTACACACCCGGCCAGAACCTCGAGAAGCTCGGCGGCGCGGCCTCGAACGCCCACTCCATGCGGGTGAACGACGACGTCAGGCTCATCCTCAGCGTTCAAGGGCAGTACGCCGTCCTGTGCTACGTCGGCCACCACGACGACGCCTACAGGTGGGCGGAGAGCCACAGGCTGGAGGTGAACGAGGACACGGGAGCGGCCCAGTTCGTGGTCATCGACGAGAAGACCGTCGAGGTGGTCAAGCGCAAGGTCGTCGACCAGGAGCCCGAGACGCCCGAGGAACGCCTCAGCCGTCGCCCCTTCAAGCACCTGGCGGACGCGCGCCTCGGGCAGCTCGGCGTGCCGAAGGCATGGCGCGCGCTCGTGCGCGACGCCTCCGAGGAGACGTTCCTCGGCGAGCTCGGCAAGCAGCTCCCAGAAGAGGCTCGTGAGTACCTCCTCGAGATCGCGGCCGGTGGCACGCCTAAACTCCCGGCCAAGGTCGCCGGCCGCGACCCCTTCGACCACCCGGACGCCAGGCGCCGCTTCCGCATACTGAACGTCGACGACGACGCGTTGCGCCGTGCCCTCGCCGAGCCGTGGGAGGACTGGGAGGTCTTCCTCCACCCCGCCCAGCAGGACGCGGTGGACCGCAGCCATAGCGGCCCCGCCCGCGTGAGCGGCGGCCCTGGCACGGGCAAGACCGTCGTGGCCGTGCACCGCGCGGCCAGGCTGGCCCGCGAGGGGCGCGGGAAGGTGCTGCTCACGTCGTTCTCCAAGACGCTGGCCGAGCGTCTGCAAGAGCAAGTGAACTCGCTGATGCGCCTGGAGCCCGAAGCCAGAGCGCGGGTCGACGTCGTCCACCTCCACCAGGTGGCCGTGCGCGGCTACAACGACCGCTCGCCGCGGCCCTTCAAGGCGTTGCAGAGCGCCGGGCTCGACGAGCTGCTGCGGCGGGCCTGGAACGAAGCGGGCGGCGGCGGGCAGACGCTGGCGTTCGCGGAAGCCGAGTGGGACATGGTCGTCGACCCGCACGGCCTCCGCGACTTCGCGTCGTACCGGGTGACCGAGCGAGCCACGCGCGTCACGCCCCTCGGGCCGCCCGCGCGGGAGCGGCTCTGGCCCGTGTTCGACCGCCTGCACGAGCTGCTGGACGAGGAAGGGCTCACCACGTGGTCGGGCGTGTGCTGGCGCTTCGCGCGCATGTTGGACGAGGCCGGCGAGCGCCCGTACACGCACGTCGTGGCTGACGAGGCGCAGGACCTCGGGCCTGCCGAGCTGAGGCTCCTGCGCGCGCTGGCCCCGGAGGGCGAGAACGACGTGTTCATCGCCGGCGACGGCTACCAACGCATCTTCAAGCCCCGCACGTCGTTCCTGGCCGCGGGGCTGGAAGTGCGCGGCCGGTCGAGCGTCCTCCGCCTCAACTACCGCACCACGGAGGAGATCAGGAAGGCGGCCGACGCGCTCGTGGCGCG
>JAMLIB010000016.1 GCA_023954415.1 Trueperaceae bacterium | reverse complement strand
TGCGGGCCGACATCGAGGTCGTGATGCCCCGCTTCGCGCTGCCGGGCGAGCCCAGGGAGCCGGAGCGCGACCTCGGCTGGGTCTACCGGTTCGTGCCGGGTGCCGTACCCGGCGCGGGCTCCGGGGCCGGCCCAGCAACCGGCGTGCGAACGTCGACCGACACAAGTCTGGCAGCCGACGCGCACGTCCAGACGCTCACCTTGCTCGTCCTGCACGGCAGCGGGGGGAGCGAGACGCAGCTCCTGCCCATGGCGCGGCGCGCGGCGCCAGGCGCCAACCTGCTTGCCCCGCGTGGGCGCTCGCGGAACGAGTCCGACCTGCGCTACTTCGCCCGCTTCCCCGACGGCTCGTTCGACCAGGACGAGATCGACCACGAGGCCGACGCCCTGGCCGAGTTCGTCGCCGACGCCTGCGCGCTGCATGGCCTCGACCCCGCTCGTGTAGTGATCTTCGGTTATAGCAACGGCGCACACATCGGGGCCGCGACCCTCGCCCGCCATCCGGACACGTACGCCGGCGCGGCGCTCATCCGCACGGTGGCGCCGTTCGACCTGCCGCCCTTCACGGACCTGCGGGGCAAGCACGTCCTGATGCTGCAGGGTGAGGGCGACCACCTCCTGCGCGGGGAGGCCGACGCTCGGCTGGCCACCTACCTGCGGACGAACGGGGCGGAGCTCGAGCTGAGGACCGTGCCGTTCGGCCACTACCTCGGGCAGGCGGACGACGAGGCCCTGCACGAGTGGCTGGGGCGCTTCGCGTGACCCCTGCCAGGCTCGCCGATCCCCACCTGAGCGAGAACGACCTCGAGGCCGTGAAGCTGCCGGAGGCCGTGGTCGACGAGGCCGTGCGCCTCGCGCGGGGGTTCGCCGACCCTACGCGCCTGCGCATCCTCGCGCTGTTGCGGCGCGGCGAGGTGTGCGTGCACCAGATCGTCACGGCCCTCGCCATGGAGCAGTCGGCCGTCAGTCATCAGCTGCGGGTGCTGCGCCACGCCCGGCTCGTGAGCGCCTCGAAGCGTGGTAGGCACGTGTACTACCGACTAGCCGACGAGCACGTCGCGAGCATGCTGGAGGGCGTGCTCTCGCATAGTCAGGAGGCCTGAAGGCCGGCCGTGCCTGGGTCGACACGTGCCGGATCGCCCCTGCGACCGTCTGGCCGCGCTCTCTGGCCCCGGCCTCCGCGCCACGCGTCCGCGGTCGAGGCATGACATATGAACGCCTGTTCATATATACTGCCGGCGGGGCTGGAGCGACCCGCCATGCCGAACACGACGTTGGACCTGCAACTCCTACTGCCCGGCCACGCGGCGCGCGAGGACGCGTGCACCGCGGGGTTGGTAGCGGCCGTGACGGCGCTGCGCGGCGTCGTGGCCGCGGACTTCCGCACGGACGGCCGGCGCGGCACGCTGAGCGTCGATCACGACGCGGCGCTCCTCGGTAGCGACGAGCTCACGACCCTCGCTATGAGCGCGGCGCGCACGGTCGCGGACCGCTTCGTGCACGAGGAGCTGCTCCTCTCCGGCCTGCACTGCTCGGACTGCGCCGCGAAGGTGTCCGCGGTCGCGCGCCGGCTGGACGGGGTGTTCGCGGCGGACGCCAGCTTCGCTTCCGAGAAGCTGCACGTGGGGCTCGACACGAGCGTGGCGCCCGAGGCCAAGGTGCTGTCGCGAGTGGCCGCGGAAGTCGAGGGTCTCGGCTACCGCGTGGTACGGGTCGGGTCGGACGGCGCGGACCTCGCGCCTCGAGGAGCGGCAGGCACGGCGCACGCCGACGCCATGGCCCACTCGCACGGGGTCCACTCGCGTGCGGCCCACTCGCAAGGCACACAGGCCACCGCGACCGCCGCGGCCGGCAGCTACGCTCACGACGAGCGCGCTCACGCGGCCCAAGCGCGGGGCACGACGGGGCCGGCACTAGGCCGTCTGCCGGCAGACCTGAAGCTCAGCCTCGTAGCTGGAGCCTGCCTGGCCGCCGGCTTCGCGCTCCAGACCGCAGGCGCTCCCCCGCTCACCTGGCTGAGCGCGTACCTGGCTGCCTACGTCGCCGGCGGGTGGAACGCCACGAACCACGCCGTACGCGCGGCCAGGCGGGCGCGCTTCGACATCGACCTGCTCATGGTCGTGGCCGCCCTCGGCGCGGCCAGCCTCGGGTCGTGGGCCGAGGGGGCGCTCCTGCTCTTCCTCTTCAGCCTCGGCCACTCCCTGGAGCATCTCGCCATGGACCGCGCCCGCGGCGCCATCCGCGCCCTCGGGGGGCTCACCCCGAAGACCGCCAGGGTGAGGCGCGCCGGGGTAGAGGCCGAACTCCCGCTGGCCGAGTTACTGCTAGGCGACACGGTCATCGTCAGGCCGGGCGAGCGGCTCCCCGCAGACGGCCGCGTGACGGCCGGCGCCAGCCATGTCGACCAAGCGCCCATCACCGGCGAGAGCATGCCGGTCAGGAAGGGCATCGGCGACGAGGTCTACGCCGGCACCATCAACGCCGACGGCTTCCTGGAGATCGCGACGACGCGCGCGCCCGAGGACACGACCCTCGCGCGCGTGATCAAGGCCGTGGAGTCCGCGCAGCGCGACGCCGCGCCCAGCCAGCGCCTCACGGACCGCTTCCAACGCGTCTTCTCGCCCCTGGTCCTCGGCGTCACTGTCCTCATGATCGTCGTGCCTCCCCTGTTCGGCGCACCGTTCGAGGCTAGCTTCATGCGCGCCATGGTCCTGCTCGTGGCGTCCAGCCCGTGCGCGCTCGCGCTCGCCACCCCATCGGCCGTCCTGGCCGGCATCGCGCGCGGGGCGCGTAGCGGCGTGCTGATCAAGGGCGGCGCGCACCTCGAGAACGCGGGCATGGCGGACGTCGTCGTGCTCGACAAGACGGGCACGCTGACCCGCGGCCGCCCTGAGCTCACGGACGTGGCCACGCTGACCGGGGACGAACGGCGGCTGCTCACGCTCGTCGCCGGCCTCGAGAGCCGCAGCGCGCACCCGCTCGCCGGGGCGATCCTACGGGGGGTGGCGGAGCGGCTGACGACCTTGGACGGGGGTGAGCCAGCCGAAGCTCCTGCGGTCGTGACGCCGGGCCTCCCATCCTTGACGGACTTCACCGAGCTGAGCGGCCACGGCGTGCGGGGCGTGTTAGCCGGCACCCCGGTGCTCATCGGCAACCGCAAGCTCATGGCCGCGGCCGGCGTGAGCGTGCCGCAGGCGGCCGAAGCGCACGCGGCCGAGTTCGAGAGCGCCGGCAAGACGACCAGCTTCGTGGCGATCGGCGAAGGACCAGCGGGTGCGGGAGCCGCGTCGGAAGGTCACGCGGCTGAAGGAGCGGCGCACCCAGGCGGGGCGGCCGACGCCTCGCGCGCGCCGGCCATCCTGGCGGGCGTGCTCGCCGTGCGCGACGAGCCGCGGCCGGAGGCGGCCACGGCCGTCGCCGAACTGCGCCGCCTCGGGGTGAGGCGCCTGGTGATGCTGACGGGCGACCACGAGCGCGTGGCACGCGCCGTTGGCACGGAGCTGGGGATGGACGAGGTGCACGCGGAGCTCCTGCCGGAGGACAAGGCCGGCATCGTGGCCGGGCTCAAGGCAAGCCACCACCGGGTGATCGTCGTTGGCGACGGCATCAACGACGCCCCCGCCATGGCCGAGGCGCACGTCGCCGTGGCGATGGGCGGCGCGGCGAGCGACGTGGCGCTCGAGGCGGCGGACGTCGCCCTCATGGCGGACGACCTTGGCAAGCTCCCGTACGCCATAGCGCTGTCGCGCGCCAGCCGCCGCATGATCGTGCAGAACCTGTTCGTGAGCATGGGGGTCATCGCGCTGCTCGTGCCGAGCGCCATCCTCGGGTTGGCCAGCATCGGCGCGGCCGTTATCATCCACGAATCGAGCACGCTCATCGTCGTCGCGAACGCGCTGCGCCTGCTAGCCTTCAAGCCGCGGGGCAGGGTGGCCGCTTAGGCGCCCGGGCGCACCGGCGTTCGCGGAGGTCCAGGGTCTTCTCGACCGGCAGCCTCGGCGCCCCGCTACGTGCGGCCCGCCGCCGGGCGCTCCGGCGTGCCAAGCTCTGATAGTGCGCGCCCGCGCCTCGGAAGGAGCAACCATGCAACTCGGCTTCGCCACCGCCATCCTCCCGGACCTGTCGCTGGAAGAGGTCCTGGCGTTCGCCGCCGACGAGGGCTTCCGGTGGCTCGAGGTCATGTGCTGGCCCACGGACGCCAGTGACCGGCGCCGTTACGCTGGCGTGACCCACATCGACGTCGGCACGCTCACGCCGGCCGACGCCGAGCGCGTGAAAGGGCTCTGCCGCAAGCACGGCGTTGGCATCAGCGGCCTCGGTTACTACCCGAACCCGCTCGCTCCGGACGAGGCGGAGAGCGCGGTATACACAGCCCACCTTGGGCGCGTCATAGACGCCGCGCGCCTGCTCGACGTCGGCGTCGTCAACACGTTCATCGGCCGCGACCCCACCCTGCCGATCGAGGCTCAGTGGGGCCGGGTCGAGGCCGTGTGGCAGCCCATCGTCGCGCAAGCGGAGGCCGCTTCCGTGAAGCTGGGGATCGAGAACTGCCCGATGCTCTTCAGCCTGGACGAGTGGCCGGGCGGCAAGAACCTCGCGGTCTCGCCGGAAGTGTGGGACGAACTGTTCAGGCGGCTGCCCAGCCCGAACCTCGGCCTCAACTTCGACCCTTCCCACCTGGTGTGGCAGGGCATCGACATCGACCGCGCCCTACGCGACTTCGCGCATAAGCTCGTGCACGTCCACCTCAAGGACGAGCGGGTAGACGAGGAGCTCCTCTACCGCCGCGGCACCCTGGGCCTCGGCTGGCACGTCCCCAAGATCCCCGGTCTCGGCGACATCGACTGGCCGGGTTTCTTCCGCACCCTCGCCTCTGTAGGGTGGGACGGCCCCGTGATCATCGAGGTCGAGGACCGGGCGTTCGAGGACAGCCTCGCCGGGCGGCAGGAGGCGGTGCGCGCCGCGGGGCGGTACCTGCGGACGGTGATGGAGCTCGGGGGCTGAGTTAGGACAAGGCCGCAACGGACCGGATACCCGGTCTGGGTACGGAGTGGCGGGTGAATCCGCGAGAGCGCGGCGCCGTTCCACTACTCGCATGGCGGCGCGATCGTTCCAAGCGCCGCTCGACAAGGGTGCCGCCTATAGCGGCGCGGCGAACACGAGGGTCCAGAAGAGGTCCGTCTCCCCCGCCCCAAGTTCCACCACGCCGTCGCGCATGATGTTCTCGCAGTGGCCCGGGCTGTCCATCCAGGCTTGCATCACGACCTCTGGCGTCGGCTGGTTCCAGGCCACGTTCTCCGCGACCAGCGACCACACGTAGCCCGCTCTCGTGGCACGCACGCCGGGGCTCGAGCCGTCGCTGCCGCCGTGGCCCATCGCGAAGTGCGCCGCCTGGTCGTCGCTATGCAGCTGCGCGGCACGGACGAGGCGCGGTTCCAGCGTGAGAGGCGGCACGGGCGGCATGAGCTGTGCGCCGCACGCGGCGCCATGGGCGCGCTCGATGTTCACCAACTCGAGCAAGCGCATGACCTGCGGTCGGTAGGCGCTGCCATCGGGTTCGCGCGGCGCGGGGGCGAACGCACCCGTAGTAGTGGGTACGCGTGTCGTCCGCGGCGCGCAGGCACCGAGCGCCACCAGCACGAGCCCGACCGCACCGACCATGACCAGCGCCTTCACGCGAGCGTCCGACACGCCGTGGACGGTACGGCTAGGCGTGCGGGACAGGCAGTGGCGGATACCACACGCCCGCACCCACGCAGCTAGTCCGCACCGTTGACCGGCGCTGGGCAGTCGCCTATCCTGACCCACACATCCGCGATCTGGACGCCGACCGAGGGGGTCGATGGTCATACCGGCAAGGAAAGTCGTCGCGCTCGCATGACTGCGGGCACGGGAACACGGGGCGCCCGCCTACCGCTGGTGGTGGGCGCGGACGATTACGTGCCCATGTACCAGCAGCTCGTCCATCAGATCAGGCACCTCATCACCAGCCGAGTGCTCGCGGCGGACGACCGGCTGCCGTCGGTGCGCGAGCTGGCTCGGCAGCTCGGGATCAACGCCGGCACGGTCGCGTTGGCGTACCGGAAGCTCCACGCCGAAGGTCTGATCGCTAGCCGCCGGGGGCGCGGAACGTTCGTGGTTCCACTGAGCCACGATCTGGAGCGCTCCGTTGACCGGCACAAGGCGCTGCAGGCGGCCATCGACCGGCTGCTCGAACGCGCCAACGCACTCGGGTTCGACGCGGCCAGCGTCCATCAGGGCCTCGTGACCCGGCCCGCACGGCGCCGGCGGTTCCCGTTCGTCGTCGCGATGGCGAGTATGCGCGGCGCCGAGAAGTACGCCGCGCAGATCGTCGCGGCGGTGCCCGAGGAGGTGAGCGCCGAGCCACACTGCCTGACCATCGCCGAGCTCGAGGGGAACGCTAGCTCGGCGCGGGCGGCATACCGGACGGCCTACTTCACGTTCACCTTCATGTCGCACGTCCCCGGGGTCGGGGCCAGCCTCACCGCGCTCGGCATCGAGTCGGAGGTTGTGGGCCTCACCTCGGAGCTGACGGGCGTCACGATCGCCGGCCTCGCGGCGCTGAGCGCGGAAGGCAACTACTGCCTGGTCGGGGAGTCCTACAGCATCAGCGTGGCACTGAACGTCCTCGCCAGGTTCAGCCGCCTCGACCTGAGCAGGATCCGGGTCTTCACCGAGCACGACCCGCCCGAGGCGCTCCTCACCGCGGCGCCGGACCTCTACATCCACACCTTCGGTGCCGGCCCGCGCCTCGACGAGCTCGGGATCGGAGCAGACCTGCGCCTCGAGCTGCGGTTCTCGCTCAGCGCAGAGGCGCGCCGGCGTGTGGCGCAGCTCTTTCGCGCGACGGGCGCTCCGACAACGGTCGCACGGACGGCGGACATCATCCTGGACGCATGAGGCGCTCCCCTACCCGCCGCTCTCCGCGCTCAGACGCCGGCGCCCGGCCATACGCTTGCGAACACGCGCATGAAGTTGCCCCCCGCTATGCCGCGGATGTCGTCCTCCGAGTAGCCGCGCCCGCGCAGGCCGTCGTAGACGTCGAGGATCTGCGGGTAGCACTCGAAGCCCGCGACGAACCTCTCGGGTGCGCGCCAGTACGTCGTGACGTGCTCGTTCATGTCCGTCATCACCGTCTTGTAGTGCGGCCCGTGCTTGTCGTGGTCGTGGCGCGGGTAGGAGCCGAGGCTGAAGTCGGTGCCTATGCCGATGTTCTCCGTCGTGCCGAGCAGGTCGGCGAGGTAGTCGACGTGGTCGAGGTAGTCGGCGAGGGTCGGGCGCGCGGTCATGCCCTGCTTGAACACGAGCGGGCCCCAGTTGACCGTGCCGATGACCCCGCCCTTGGACGCCACCGCCCTGATCTGCTCGTCGTCCACGTTGCGCGCGTTGTCCACCAGGCCCTTGGGGTTGGCGTGGCTGAAGACCGTCGGGTTGGCGCTCGCCTCGTTGATCTCGAGGCTCGAGCGGCGTGAGACGTGCGAGAGGTCGAGAAGCACTCCGACCCGGTCGCACTCCGCCACCACCGCCCGCCCGAGACCTGACAGCCCCGTGTCGGTCTGCTCGAGGACCCCGCCGCAGAGGAGGTTGTCGCGGTTGTAGGCGGGGATGAGCATCCGCAGCCCCAGGCGCTGGAACGCCTCGACGCGCTCCGGCGCCGCGCCGATGAACTCGCCGTCCTGCGACGCCAGCAACAGGCCGGCCTGGCCCGCGGCCTTCGCCTGCACGATGTCCTCGACCGTGTAGGCGATGCGCAGGTTGGGATGCTCGCGGACGACGGCGTGCCAGTACATGAGGTCGGACAGGGCCCGGCCGACGTCCACCTGCACGCTCAGGGCGGTGACGGCGTAGACGTCGCAGCCGTGGCGGTGGGCGTACGGGAGGTCCGCGTCCGGCCAGATCTGCATGCAGCCGTCGACGAACACGTAGGGTTGCTCACCCTCGATGAGGGGGTGGAACCCGCGGTTGGGGCGCTCGTGCAGGGGATCGTGCGGTAAGGGCGAGGCGGTAAGAGGTGGCCTCGTCATCGGCGGCTCTCCGTTCATGCTCACGGCTCAGTATCCGAGTTCCTTGTTGCGCATGCGTCCGGCGAGCGGTCGTCCCTCGAGCAGCGCGCGCAGGTTCGATGAGAACTCGTCGAACACGCGGGCCCGGATCTCGGGCGTCCGGTAGGAGGCATGCGGGCTGATGAACAGGTTGTCGGCACCCCAGAGGGGGCTGTCGGGGGGCAACGGCTCGACGGTGAAGGCGTCCAGGCACGCGCCCGCCAGGCGGCCCGAGGCAAGGGCGGCGAGGAGATCGGCCTCGACGACGAGGCTGCCGCGTGCCACGTTGATCAAGTACGACCCCTCTTTCATCAGCCCGAGCCGGCGCGCGTCGAACATCCCTTCCGTCTCGGGCGTGCCGGGTGCCGTGAGCACGACGTAGTCGGCCGCCGGGAGCAGAACATCCAGAACATCCGGGGTACCGATCGCGGTGAACGCATCGTTGGCCTGGCCGCTGCGGCTGATGCCGACGACCCGCATACCGAACGCGGCGCAGAGCCGCGCAACGCGGGTGCCGATGCTGCCGGCGCCGACGACGAGCACCTCCTTGCCGCGCAGTTCCTGGTGGAACGGGGGCTTCCACTCGCGCCGGGCCTGGGCGGCTTCCAGCGCCGGGAAGTTCTTGGCGTTGCGCAGCATGGCGCCTAGGACGAACTCGGCGATCGGGATGCTCATCACGTCCATGGAGCGCGTCACGACTATGCCGCGCTCCTCGACCTCGGGCACCATGACCCAGTCGAACCCGGCGGAGCCCGTGTGGATCCACTCGAGCCGCGGAGCGGCGCGCAGGAGGTTGCTGAGCTCGGGCTTCCTCAAGCCGGCGAAGAGCAGTGCCGTGGCGCGGGACACCACCTCGGGCCAAGGCTCGCCGGACGGGAGCTTGGTGAAGCTCAGCGCGGGGAACTCCGCGACGAGCCTGTCGAAGTGATGCTGCTCGTAGATGTGGCTGACCAGTACCTCTATGCGCACGCGATCTCCTTGTTCGTTCGGATGGCCCGGGTATCTCCGGTCCTGGTCCGCTAGCCGCCCGAACGGCGTCTGGGGTCGAGGGTGTCGCGGATGACGTCGCCAACGGCGTTGAACGCCAGGACGGTGAGGAGGATCATCAGGCCGGGGTAGACGGCCAGCTGTGGGGCCGACCACATGTAGAACTGGCTCGCCGTGAGCATGTTGCCCCAGGACGGCGTTGGTGGCGCGATGCCGAGGCCAAGGAAGCTCAGGCCCGCCTCCACCAGCATGACGTTACCCACGCCGATGGACGTCGCGACGATGAGGAGCGGCATGGCCTGCGGGAGCAGGTGACGGAACATGATGCGCACGTGGCCGGCCCCGAGGCTCCTAACGGCGGTGGAGTACTCGAGCTCCTTGACCCGCATGATCTCACCCCTGATAAGGCGCGCAGGCCCCATCCATCTGGTGAACGAGAGCGCCAGGACCAAGACCGTGATGCTCGAGCCGAACAAAGCGACGACGGCGAGCAGCAGGAAGAACACGGGGATCGACAGGACGCCGTCCGTGACGCGCATGATGACGCGGTCGACGGGGCCGCCCGCGTACCCGGCTACGACACCGAGCGTCCCTCCTACCACGACCGTCAGGAGCGCCGAGACGATGCCGACGAGGATCGACACGCGCCCGCCATCGATGAGGCGCGCGAGGACGTCGCGACCGTTCTCGTCGGTGCCGAGCAGATGCTGCGAGCTCGGCTTGGCGAAGGTATTCGAGATGTTGATGCGAGTCGGCGACGGCAACGGCAGTACTGGCTCCGTGACCAGCACGATACAGACGAGAAGTAGCCAAGCCGTCCCGAAGAGCGCGAGCTTGTTGCGCAGCAGACTGTCCAGGAACACTTGCGCCAGCGTGCGCCTGCCGGGTCTCCTGGGCCTCGCCTCGCCCCCGGCCATCAGTCGTACCTGATGCGTGGATCGACCACGCCGTAGAGCACGTCGATGACCAGGTTGCTGAGGATCACGCCGGCGGACACGAAGAACGTTGTTCCCAGGATGACCGTTGCGTCGCGGCTCACGGCCGCGTTGACGGCCATCGAGCCGATCCCGGGCCAGCTGAACAGCGACTCCACGATGGCCGAGCCGCCCACCAGGCGCGGCAAGGCCAGTCCCAGGATGGTCAACACGGGGATGAGGGCGTTCTTGAGCACGTGCTTGAGGTGGACGCGCCCCTCGGCCAGTCCTTTACTGCGCGCGGTACGCACGTAGTCCTGGCTCATCGTCTCCAGCCAGCTCGAGCGCGTGTAGCGCATGATCTCGGCCGTCGTAGAGGTAGCGAGGACGATAGTCGGCAGCACTAGATAGCTCGCCCTGTCCAGCAGCGAGAACGGTTGCCCTATGGTCTGCATGCCGGAGCCCGGCAGCCAACCCAGGGTAACGGAGAACAAGATTATGGCCAGGATGCCGAGCCAGAAGTTCGGCGTTGCCAACCCGACGATCGCCAAGAAGCTGAGGGCCTGGTCGAGGATGGAGTTGGGCCATCTGGCGGCGACGATACCCGCCGGCATCCCCAGGACCACGGTGACCAGCAGCGCGGCGAGCCCGAGCAGGAGCGTGGCCGGGAGGCGCTCGGTGATCATGTCGATGACCGGCCGCCCGTAGACCAGGCTCACCCCGAGGTCGCCTTGAGCCATGCGGGACACCCACCGGAGGTACTGCTCGACCGGCGGGCGATCGAGGCCGAACCGCCTCTCGACACTAGCCACCACCCCGGGGTCCATGGTCGGGTCGGCCAGGATGCTGAGCGTGCCCGGCGCCAGCTTCACCAGGAAGAACGTCGCCGTCATGACGAGGAACAGCACGAACAGGCTGGCCACGAGTTGTTTCGCTAGGTATTCGGCCATCGGACCTCTAGGTTTCGCTGCTTCATCCTGGTTGCCCCCGGTCTTCCTTCGTCCGGCCGCGCGGCCTGCGCGGCCGCGTCCGGGGCGACCAAGGCAGATGGCCCGGTCGCCCCGGATCTCGTAGTTACGCGGTCAGCGTCTGAACAGCAGGTGGGAGTACGGCATGCTGTCCTTGATGTTGTTCGGTGGGATGTTGCCAACGTTGGCGTTGGACGCCGTCATGCGCTCGCGGAAGAGCAGGATCATGTTGGGCGGATCCTGGTAGAGGATCTCCCCGATCCGCTCCAGCAACGCGGCCTGGGCGGCCTGGTCGCTCGTCGCGAGCACCTGGGTGAAGAGGTCGTCGATCTCTGCGTTCGAGTAGGACTGGGAGTTGTACGGGCCGTTAGTCGTGTAGAGCCTCTGAGCCCAGTCGATGTTGGGCATCGGGAACGCAGCCAAGCGCGTGTCGAAGGTCCGGGACGTCGTCTCCTCAAGCCAGCGGCCCCCGCGCTCGGCGAGCACGTACTCGACGCGCATGCCGAGGTCCTGGAAGTACTGTTGCAGGATCAGACCCATCTGCTCACGCTGCACGTCGCCGCGGTCTACCAGAATGTAGAACGAGAACTCCTGTCCGTCCTTCTCGAGGATCCCCGCCGAGTTCTTGGTCCAGCCGGCCTCGGCCATGAGCTCGAGCGCCCGCTCCGGATCGTACTCGCGGAACTGGACGTCCGGTCGCGGCACCCAGTCGATGGCGTGAGGGATGTAGACGTCGTCGACGTACCCGAGGCCCGGCGACACGGTGGCGATCATGGCGCGGCGGTCGACGGCGTACATCATCGCCTCGCGAACGCGGGCGTCCTGGAAGAGCGGGTTGCGCAGGTTCCACGCGAAGATCTGGTAGCCCAGGCTATCGAACGCCGTGACCTGGACGTGACGGACGTTGCTCACGGCCGGAAGCTGCGGGGGCTCGATGTCCACCCAGTCGAGTTGGCCGGTTAGCAGCTGCGTGACGCGCGTGTTGCCGTCGGGCACGACGCGGAAGACGAGTCCGTCGAGGTTCGGCGCGCCGAGGAAGAAGTCGTCGTTGCGCGTGAGCTCGAAGAACGAGCCGGGCACTGCACGCACCATCTTGAACGGTCCGGTGCCGATGGGCGACTTGCTGTTGAAGTCGACGGCGTCCGCCAGACGCGTGAACCCGCCCAGGACGTGCCGCGGGATGATCTCGTTGCCGCCGAGCGCGAGGCGGGCCGCGAAGAACGCGTCAGGTGCGGCCAGCTGGACAGAAACGGTAAGAGGGTCTATGACGCGCACGTCGACGACCTTGGCGAAGTCGGCAGCGTTGGTCGCACCCTCGTCTGGGTCTCTCGCGCGGTCGAAGGTGAACTTGACGTCGTCGGCCGTCAGCGGCGCGCCGTCGTGCCACTTGACCCCCGCACGCAGATGGAACGTCCAGACGGTCAGGTCGTCGTTGGCCTCGAACGACTCGGCCAGGTACGGCTCGAGTGTGTTCGTCCAGGGGTTGACGGCCGTGAGCGGCGAGAACATCGTCCAGTTGATGATCGCCGCCGCGAGCTCGGAAGGCAGGATGGGGTTGAAGGTCGCGGGCTGAGTGGCCAGCGGGATCTGGACGACGCCACCTCGCTTGGTGGGCGTCTCCTGGGCGCTCACCGCTCCCGCGAGGACGACCGCGAGCGCCATGCTGACGAAACGGGTTAGTGCTCTGCGCATGCCTGATCCTTTCGCCCTTCGCTCCCCGTGGGTGCGGGTCGGCCGCGGCGGTTCCGATCGCCCGCTCGAGGCCAGAGCGTGTATGGGTGTACCAGTACGCATGGCATCATGCCGCCGGACGGTCGCCCTTGTCAATCGTCGGCGATCCGACTCTTCCGGTGCGTCGGGCCACAA
This sequence comes from Trueperaceae bacterium, assembly GCA_023954415.1. Lineage (NCBI taxonomy): Bacteria > Thermotogati > Deinococcota > Deinococci > Trueperales > Trueperaceae > Trueperaceae bacterium. Next base: position 3,827 of record JAMLIB010000016.1, on the reverse strand, counting down.
GCCGTCCTGGTCGCTAGAACGGCCTACGTGCCTGCGTGCAGGCGCACGCACGATCCTCTCAGCCCCCGTCGCGGTTGACAACGCGTTCTCCGGGGGGTACGGTTCGTGTACCAGTACGGCAGTACAATGATTCTACGGGTCGCGGTGGGTGCCGCTCCCGAACGACAACCGATAGCGCGTCACGTCGGATCAGCCAAGCCGGAAACGTCCGGCTGCCCGGCGACATCCACGCCGCAGAGAGGTTTAGGGACATGGCAATCGTCAGAGTCGAGTTGGGTCGGCGCTCCCAGGAGCAACGGGACGCCATCATCAAGGGCATAACGGAAGTGATGGTAGCCAACGGCGCCCAGTCGGAGGGCACCCAGGTCATCCTCTACGAACTGGACATGAACGTATGGGGCAAGGGCGGCAAGACCTTCGCCCAACGCGCCGCCGAGCAAGGCATCACCCTTCCGCACTAGATTCGCTAGTAGATTAGCGTCATCGCAACTCCGAGCTCCCGACCACCATCAGAGATGTCAGAGTCGTTGCCCCTGACCTTGATCGACGACGAGCACACCCCGATCTACCTCCAGATCGTCCACCAGATCCGCTACCTGATAACCGGACGGGAGCTCGTGGCCGGCGCGAAGTTACCGGCGGTGCGTAACTTGGCCGCTCAACTGGGCGTCAACACCGGTACCGTCGCCCTCGCCTACCGCACTCTTCAGAGCGAGGGCCTGGTGGTCAGCCAACGCGGCCAAGGCACCTACGTGGCACCAGGAGGCAACGACTCTTCGCGCGTCGGGCTGCGCGAAGCACTCCTCACCGAGGCGCTCGACGAGCTCATCAAGCGCGCCTACGCCCTGGGTTTCGACCCGGCCGGCATCAGGCGACACCTGGTGTCGCAACTGCACAACCGGCTGCGCCACGTCCCGCTCGTCATCGCCATGCCGTCCGTCGCGGCCGCGATCAAGTACCAGCATCTCGTGAAGAGCCAGCTTCCCACCAACGTCGTGCCCAGCTTCCACACCATCTCGATCGGGTCACTCGAGGCCGGCGATCCCGACACCCTGGCGGGCTACCAGGACGCCTTCTTCACCATCACCTTCAGCGCCATGGTGCCGCGCGTGGACGCCGCGCTCAGACGCCACTCGCTCCGCAGCGAGGTGATAGGCATAACGGCCCGTCTCACGGCGGCAACGCGAGAGCGGCTGCTGTCGGTCGACCCGAGCAAGCCGTACGTGCTCGTGACAGAAGCCAGGAACGTCGGTAGCGCCCTGACGCTGGTCGCCCAACATAGTCGCCTGGACCTCCGCGGGCTGCTCATCCTCACGGAGTTGAGCAGCCCGGAGGAGTTCGCGGCGGGGCCGGACCACACCTACATCTACACGTTCGGGATGACGCCGACGCTGGAAGCCAACGCGGTCGATCCAGCCAGGCGCCTCGAGCTCGAGTTCACGCTTAGCGACGAGGCGACACTCCAGCTCCAGCAGATGCTCGAACCCCCGCGCGGAAGCGCGAACATCCCCTAGGAGAACCCAGATGATCACAGAGCCCCTGCGCTACATGTTGGTGGCGAAGGTCTACTCTTACCAGGACCGCCACGCGGACGCCGTGCGGGCCCTCAGCGAGGGCATCGCGAAGCACCCGGACTCCGCCATGCTCCTGCGCCACCGCGGTCACTTCAACGTCTCGGTCCGCGACTTCGACGGGGCCGTGCAGGACTTCGCCCGCTCGGTCGCTTTGCTCGAGGGGCAGCCGGACGAGATCGAGTACTACCAGGCCGAGCTGATGCCGGAGGTCGAGCGGCTGATCCTCGGACAGGAGCCGCGCCTGCTGAACGAGCCGACGGCCATCACGGACGCCAACCTCGCCAGGCTGCGCGACGTCTACAAGGGCACGCTCAAGTCCAGCGCCTGGTACCACTACGGCCTGGCCCACTACCTGCGGGGCGAGTTCGACGAGGCCGCCGACAAGTACCGGACCACGCTGGAGCACTGCGTGGACGACGACATGACCGTAGCCACCACCGACTGGCTCTACATGAGCCTGCGGCGCGCCGGCAGGCACTCGGAGGCGGCCAAGCTCCTGGACGCGACGAGCCTCGACATGCACATCAACGAGCCGTCCTACTACCGGCGGATGGAGCTCTACAAGGGCGTCGCCACGCCGGAGAGCGTCCTCTCCCCGAACGACGGGGACAAGAAGACGTTGGCGACGCAAGGTTACGGCGTCGGCAACTGGTACTTCTACAACGGCCGCAAGGAAGAGGCGCGCCAGGTCTTCGAGCGCATCATCGCCGTCGGCCACCGCGCCGCCTTCGGCACCATCGCCGCGGAGGTCGACCTGGCGCGGCTGGCGGCGGAAGGCTGAGCACTGGCCGGCGGGGGCCGGACCGGGCGGCCGGTTAGTGGCGCGGCGCGACCTCGGACGTTGCGCCGCGCCACTGGCGTGTGTGAGAGTGCCGAGGTGACAGGCGACCAGTCGACGCCCCGCGCGAGCGGCTCCCAGGTAGGTTCGGCGGGGCGCTGCCGTGCTTGATGGGTCGACGCCCAGCGCGAGCGGCCCCGAGCGCATCACACCTCGCGCCCTCGAGCGCCGAGTCAAGCGTTGGCTCCTGGAGGGCCCGTTCGACTGCTACGTGCAGGTCGCGCCCGGGCACGAGGCGCTGCTCGCCTCGGAGCTGCTGGACGGCGGCTTCGCGGGCGCGGCCTCCGAGTTGCGAGTCGAACGCGGCGGCATCGCCTTGGTGCTCGACCACGCCGGCATCATGCGCGCCAACCTCGAGCTGCGGACCGCCAGCCGCGTCCTCCTCCGCCTCCGCGAGTTCCCCGCCGCCTCGCCGGAGATGCTCTACGACCGGGCGCGCGGCGTGCCGTGGCTGACGCAGATCGGCTTCGCTCCGTCGTTCGGCCTCCACGTCACCTCGCGCCACTCGAAGCTGCAGGCGGGCGACGCCGTGGCCACCACGGTGGCCAGCGCCGTGGCGCGCGAGCTGCGCCCGTTCGGCCTCTATCCCAAGCCCGCGCCGGACGCGGCGCTCGTGTTCCACGTGCACCTGCAGGACGACCGCTGCACCGTGAGCCTCGACACGAGCGGCGGGCACCTGCACCGGCGCGGGGTGCGCCGGCACGTGCATACGGCGCCCGTGCGCGAGACGCTGGCGGCGGCCATGGTCATGACGGGCCTGCGGCGCCTGGACGGGCCGCCCGACGTCGTCCTCGACCCGTTCTGCGGCAGCGGCACGCTCCTGATCGAGGCGGCGGACGCGCTCGCCGGGCTGGCGCCTGGCAGGCACCGGGCGTTCGCGTTCGAGAAGGCGGCGTGGTTCCGGGCAGGGGCGTACCGGGAAACCAGACGCTTGATGGAGCGTGGGGCGGGCCACTCCGGTGCGTCGTCAGGCGGGCGCGAGCTCGGCGCGGAGGAGGCAACGACGCGACCGCCCGCGACGCACATCGTAGGGATCGACTCCGACAGTGAGGCCCTGGAGGCTGCGCGGGCCAACCTCGCGCGCCCCGAGTACGCAGGCGTGTCGCTCGAACCAGGCGACAGCACGCGCTTCGACTTCGCTGCCCTGGGCGCCCGTCGTGGCTTGGTCCTGGCCAACCTCCCCTACGGCGTGAGGTTGGGCGAGCGACGCGAGGCGTCGGCGACGGCGCGCGCTTTCCTCGAGCGACTGGTTGGCTCCGGCGGCACCTGGGAGGTCGTGCTGCTCACCACGGACGCCGAGGCGGTCTTGCCTTACCTGCGCGACGTGGACGTCGTGCGCACGCGTAACGGGGGGCTGGCGGTGGCGTTGGTCGGTGGGCGGGTCGGCGGCGCAGGGGGCTCCGGGAGCAGCTGAT
>JAMLIB010000015.1 GCA_023954415.1 Trueperaceae bacterium | reverse complement strand
ATGGCGCTCGTCGATCTCATGCTGGCCTTCCCCCTCATAGTGCTTGCGCTTGCGCTCGTGGCCACCCTCGGCCCGAGCATGCGAAACGTCATACTCGCGCTTGTCGTCACGGGTTGGATGGTCTACGCCAGGGTGGTGAGGGCGGTAGTGTTGCGCCTCAAGGAGCAGCCGTTCGTGCACGCCGCTCGGGCCCTCGGCGCCAGCGACGCTGCGATCATCGCGCGCCACCTGTTCCCCAACGCGCTCACTGTCATCCTGGTACTCCTGCCCATCGAGATCGCCAGGATGATCATCACGGAAGCATCGCTGTCGTTCCTCGGACTTGGCGTACCGCCACCCACGCCGAGCTGGGGGAGGATGCTGGCCGAGAACCGCTTGTACCTCACGATCGACTACTGGGTGGCCGTCTTCCCTGGCCTCGCCATCACCATCGCGGTCCTCGGAGTCACCTTCCTCGGCGACGGTCTCCGGGACAGGCTGGACCCGCGTCTGAGGCACCTCCTGTGAGTGCCCCGAGCGACTGGGGTTTCATCGCGGACGACCTGACCGGGGCCGCGTTGGTCGGCGGCAAGCTGGCCAACGCGGGTTTGAGAGTAGTGGTCGAGACGAGCGCGGACGGTGCGCTCGATCTCGTCGGGTCTCGAGGTCACGAGGGGAAGATCGTGGGAATCTGCACGGACACGCGGAACGCCGCCCCTGAGGTCGCGCGCGCCGGCGTGGAGCGCGCCGCTGCCGCGCTCGCCGCGCTCGGCCGGCGGCGCGTGTTCAAGTTCGTCGACTCGTCGCTTCGCGGCCAAGTAGGGGTAGAGCTGGCCGCGGTCGCGGACACCCTTGGAGCGCGCGACGGCTTGGTGGTGCCGGGCACGCCGTCGGCCGGGCGCAGCGTTTCCGGCGGCGTCGTGCTGATCGAGGGTCGGCCGGCTCGGCTGTCGCCTCTACTCGAGAACGAGGTACTTGCGCGGTTGTCGAGCAGCCGCGTCGAGAGCCTCTTCTCGGTGCCCGGGGTCGCGGTCGCCCGTTCGGTACCGGTGGAGGAGTGGCGCGAAGACGCGTTCTGGGTGACGGCGGGCCTCAGGCCTGCCGCCGCCGACGGCCCCGAGGCGTTGAGCGTCCAGGTGTTGGACGCTCCCGACGCGGCTGCCTTCCAGACGGTTCGCCGCCTCCTCGAAGCGACGCCGCGCGGCCGCCGGCTCGACCTGCTCTGCGGCGCCGTGGGGCTGGCGGAGGTGTGGGCTGGGCTGCTGGCGAGGAAGCCGGGAGGAGGGATCACTGCCCCAAGCGAATGTGCGGGTAGTGAGACCCGCGACCGAGAGTACACACATGGCCTGCCCGTCCTCGTCGTCAACGGCAGCGCTTCGCCTGCAGCCCTCCAGCAGGTCGACTACCTGGCGCGGCGCGGCGTCGGCCTGACCGGGTGGCCGGCAGAAGTCGGCGAAACTTCTGTCGTGACCGCCCAGTCGGTTGAGGTGCTCCTAGCGAACCTGCGCGAAAGCGGTTCCGCTGCGTTCACCGTGCCCTCGCCGACCACCGGCCGCGTCGATGTCGCCACCGCGCGGCGCCTCCCCGGTCAGATCGCCGAGGTGGTGCGACAGCTGTTAACGTCCCTCGCCGTAGAGGGTGGTAGATGCGGATTGGTGCTGGTAGGGGGGATGACGGCTGCGGCCGTCCTCGACCGGACTGGCGTGAGTAGGCTGGTCCCGCTCTGCGAGGCTGGGTTCGTGACGCTATGTCGCATCGAACCAACGACGGGACCGATAGGGTTCGTGGCCCTGAAGGGTGGGGCATCGGGGGATGAGGCGGTGTTGGAGAGGGTCGTGAGAAGGTTATAGGCCTCGGCTTGAAGGGTCGTCAGCCGTCGCTGATGGCAAGCTCGGCAGCTGAGGCAATCGGTTTACGCGGAGGAAAGCAACGTGGCTTTCGCCCTTCAATCGATCGCGAAGGTCACCTGCACTTGCACCGTTACCGCCAACTGGCCGGTCTCGACGCTGCTCATGGCGCTCATAGCGTCGCGCGCCTGTGCTACCGCGCCGAAACCCGAGTAGGCGGGGGCGGAGCCCAGCTCGCTGATGGCGATGGGGGCGCCGAGGTCAACGGCGCCCAAGGTCGCCAGCTCGGTGGCCTTGGCGCGGGCGTCGGTCATCGCCAGCTCGCGCGCGGCGCTGGCCAGTGCGGAGGGGTCGGCCACCGACATCTGGATGCCGCCCACCTCGTTCGCGCCGGCGTCGACCGCCGCCGAGATCACGTCGCCCACCTTGGTTATGTCGCGTACCGTCACCTGGTAGGCATGGCGTACCTGGAAGCGCACCTCGCCGGGGTTGCCGTCGCGGTCGTATACCTGCTCGCGCCAGACGTAGAAGCCCGTGGTACGCACGTCTGGTGACTGCACCCCCGAGGCCACGACGGCTTGCTGGATGGCCGCCAGCACGGTGTCGGCCTCGTCGAGGGCTTGGCGCACGTCAGCCGCGGTGGCTACGAAGCCCAGTTCGACTGTGGCCACGTCCGGTTCGCCGTAAACGGTGCCGCTGCCCGTGACCGTGATGCCGGTGCCTGCCGCCTGGGCCGCGGCGGGTGCGCCTAGGAAGGTGAAGGTCAGGACGGCCGCGGCAAGCAGGGCCGCCATACGTAGGGTCGATAGGTTGGAGTGGGCATGGGTGTTCATAGGTGTCACGCTCCTCGCCGCATGTTCGCTGCGCTCGGCGTGAGTTCGGCACGGCTTGGGTGAGTTCGGTTCACGCTCCGTTCACGACAGCGGGACGCTCGGCGGGCGCATGCCCGGAGGCTGCCTCACCCGCGGGACGAGGCCGGTTCCGGAAGTCGGGCCGACCGGGATCGGCCGCTGCCGTTCTACTCGAACGATAGGATTGCGCCGTGCCCCGAGCGACGAGGATTCCCCGCGAACCCTCGCCGCGCCACGAGGCCGCCGCAGACCCCCTCTTCCCTAGCATCGGGCGACTGCTCGGTTTCGCGGTGCCCGTGACCCTCGCCGGCGTGTCCGTGCCGCTCATGGGCCTGCTCGATATCGCGGTTCTGGGGCGGCTGGGCGACCCGGCCATCATCGCCGGGGTCGGGGTGGCGGGCACGGTCCTCACCGCCGTGCTGTGGTGCTTCAGCTTCCTGCGTTTCACCACCACTGGCCTGGTGGCTCAGGCCGTCGGGCGCGACGACCGGCAAGGCGTCGCGCTGCAGGGCCTTCGGCCCATGGTCGCCGCGATGGCGGGCGGCATCGCGCTGTGGCTGCTGCAAGGGCCGATCCTCTCGCTCGGTCTGACGCTGATCGCGCCGGAGCCGGAGGTGGCGGCCTTCAGCCGCGCCTACTTCGAGGTGCGCGTCTGGGGTGCGCCTCTCACCCTGACGATCACGACCATGTCCGCCTGGTTCATGGGCCAGGGCGCCGGCCGCACCGTCATGCTCGTGCAGTTCTTCCTCAACGGCCTCAACGCCGTGCTCACCCTGGTGTTGGTCCTCGGTCTGGGTCGGGGCGTGGTCGGGGCCGCCGGCGCGACGGTGCTGGCCGAGCTGGCCACCGTCATCATGGTGGTGGTGCTGGCCTTGCGGCGCCTGCCGCTATCGCTGTGGCGTCAGCCCTGGAGTCTGGTCTTCGAGCGCCGCGCCTGGCGGCAGCTGTTCGCGGCCAACGCCGACATCGTGGTGCGCACGTTGCTGCTCACGATCTGCATCGCGCTCATCACCGAACGCGGAGCCCGGTTCGGCACCCTAACCCTAGCCGCCAACCAGGTGTTGCTGCAGACCTTCCTGCTGGTGGCCAACCTGCTCGATGGGGTGGCCATCGCGGCGGAGGTCTTCGTCGGTCGGGCCGTGGGTGCGGCCAACGCGCCGGCGCTGCGTCATGTGGTCGGCCGCAGCGCCGTGCTCGCCCTGGCGTGGGGCGGGCTCATCGCCCTACTCGTAGCGCCCGCCGCCGGCTTCTACCTCCCGCTCATGACGGTCAGCCCCGAGCTGGTGGAGGAGGCCAGGCGCTACTGGCCCTGGATGGCGCTGCTGCCGCTCGTCAGCGTCTGGGCCTTCCTGGCCGACGGCATCTTCTTCGGCTCCTTGCGCACCTGGGTACTGCGCAACGCCATGATCGTAGCGGCGCTGCTCTACGTCGCCGCGCTCCTAGGGCTTGGCGCGGCGCTGGGCAACCACGGCCTATGGTTGTCGCTCGGCATCCTGATGGCGGCAAGGACGATCGCCGCCGCCTTGGCTTGGCCCACCCTGGTGCGCGAGGTGGCCGGGCGCGTCGCGAACCCTCGGCTGGGGTAGCACGGTTCGCGGCGTCGAGCGGCCGGGCGCTCAGGCCGGCGTATCGGTATCGGCCCGCGGCCCGCGCTCGTAGAGCGTCACCGGCTCACGCACGGCGCGGGCTCGTAGGTTGAAGAGCTCGACCATGACGCTGAAGCCCATGGCGAAGTAGACGTACCCCTTCGGCACGTGCTGGCCCAGGCCTTCCGCCACCAGCGTGGTGCCGATGAGGAGCAGGAACGAGAGCGCCAGCATCTTCACGGTCGGGTGGCGCTCCACGAAGCCGGCCACCGCGTTGACCGACAGCATCATCACGCCCACCGCTATGACCACGGCCGCGATCATGATCGCCAGGTGGTCGGCCATGCCGACGGCCGTGATCACGGAGTCGAGCGAGAACACGACGTCCAGCAGCGCGATCTGCGTGATGACCCCGGCGAAGGTGGCCACCGCTGGAGCGGCCGCGCCGTGGTGCGCCGGCCGCGGGCCTTCCAGGCGTTCGTGGATCTCCTGAGTGGCTTTGAAGATCAGGAACACGCCCCCGAGCAGGAACACGAGGTCGCGGCCGGTTATCTCCATGCCGAACAGCGAGAAGAGGGGTGCCGTCAGGCGAGACAGGAGGCTGATGGAGAAGAGCAGGGCGATGCGCGTCAGCATGGCCAAGGCCAAGCCGAACACGCGGGCGCGCTCCCGCTGCTCCGCCGGCAGCTTGCCGGCCAGGATGGAGATGAAGACGATGTTGTCGATCCCGAGGACGATCTCGAGGACGGTGAGGGAGGCGAGCGCCACCCAAGCGGCCGGACTGGTTAGCCATTCCACGCAAGTGATTGTGGCGGAAGCGGGGCGGGGGTGCAAGGGGTGAGGGAGGCTGCGGTCGGAACCGTGACGGGCTGACCCGCGGACGTCTTGACAACTCCTCTGACCCGTCTCTACATTGTCTATACATTTAGACTTTAAGGAGGTAGGCATTAGCGACACCAGCAAACTCAACCGCGATGTCCCGATCCCGCTCTACTTCCAGCTTGAGCAGCGATTGCGCGAGCGCATCGAGGGAGGGAGCCTGCGGCCAGGCGACCTACTGCCTACCGAGAACGAGCTGCAGGAGGCGTTTGGCGTCAGCCGCGGCACGGCCAGGAAGGCCCTCGAAAGCCTGTCCCGCGCGGGGCTCATACGGCGGGAGCGGGCAATCGGCAGCGTAGTAGCTCAGCCCAAGGTGCAGGAGCCCTTCACGAGCCTGAACTCTTACGTCCTGGCCCTCCTTGATCAGGGCAGAGAGGTGAAGACCCGTTTCCTGCCCGTAGACGATGGTCCTGTCTCGTCCGAAGCCTTGACCGCCTTGCGCCTGGAGCCGCCGGGCCGCGTTCACCGCCTGGCGCGCGTCATCTATCTGGACGGCGAGCCGATGAACTACGCGATATCGGTCCTGAAGGCAGACGCGGTGCCTGACTTCCGGCTTGACAGCCTGCGGGAGACGGGACCGGATCAGTCGCTGTACCGGGCGCTGCGGGTGATCTACGGGAAGGTGTTGGACTCTGCGAGCATCAGGGTTGCTCCGCACCTGGTCTCCCAGAAGGACGCCCAAGCCCTTGGCGTGAAGCCAGGTACGCCGGCGATCCGCCGTACCCGCGTGGTCTTCGATGAGGCCGGGCAGCCTTTCATCTACGAGGTCTCGGTCTTCTGTCACGAGTTCGAGATCCTGAGCCACCGTCGTGACCCCTAGACCAACACTGGGCCCAACAACGTCGACGGGACCCATAGGAGGTAAGAGATGAAGATCCGGCTTCGCGCGTTTCTATTGGTGCTTCTCGTATTGGGAGGTGTTTCGGCCGGCTCGGCTCAGAAGACGCTAGTCTTCGGCGTCACGAGCGCCCCGCGGACCTTCAACCCATGGGTCACGAACGACTCGGCGTCCTGGACCGCGATGGACATGATGTACAGCGGACTCTCGCGCCTGAACGCGGAGGGGTCGCCGTCTCCGGACCTGGCGGAGAGCTGGGAAGTCAGCAGCGACGGCCTCGAATACGTGTTCCATCTCGACGCCGACGCGCGGTGGCACGATGGTGAGCCGGTCACGGCCGAGGACGTCAAGTTCACTTTCGAGGCTCTCCTTCACCCCGCCACGAACAGCGTATGGGCCAGCAGGTACACGTTGATCGCGGGTGCCAAGGCTTATCGGGCTGGAACCGCACAGACGGTCGAAGGCGTCGAAGTGGTCGACGAGCACACGGTCCGCATCACGCTCGAAGCGCCCCTCGCACCTTTCCTCTCCTACGTGAGCCTCCAGACCCCGATCATGCCAAGCCACCTCCTGGGTGGCGTGGCGCCCGCCGACTTCGAGGGCAACGCCTTCTTCGACGCGCCGGTCGGCAGCGGGCCCTACAAGTTCGTGCGTTACGAGTCCGGGCAGTTCGTAGAGTACGACGCTTTCGAGGGCTTCCATCTCGGCGATCCCGGCTTCGGAAAGCTCTTCCTCCGCATCGGGACTACGGACACGCTTCTCGTCCAGTTGCAACGCGGTGAGGTGCAGGTTGCACCCCTGAACCCTCACGAGGTCGAGCTGGTCGCGACCATGCCTGGTGTCGAGGTCCTCTCGTACCCGACGTCCATCGTCCAGGCCATCAACATCAACCTGACGCGCGCGCCGCTGCAGGACGTGCGGGTTCGCCAGGCGATCGCCTACGCTATCGACCGCGAGAGGCTCGCGTCCATCGTGCTCGGCGAGTACGGCGATGTCGCGAGCTCACCGCTCATGGCTCCCGACTGGGTCCTTACCGACGACCTGACGGTGTACGAGTACGACCTGGACAAGGCCCGCTCGCTCCTCGCGGAAGCCGGCTGGGACGCCTCGACTCGTCTGACGCTGCGCTACCCCAGCGGGAATCGGCCTCGCGAGGCCGCCGCTGCTGTCATCCAGCAGGCGCTCGCGGCCGTCGGTATCCAGGTAGACCTCAACATCTCCGACTTCGCCACCCTCAACGCGGATGCCGCCGCCGGCAACTTCGACCTCCTGCTGCTCGGCAACCAGACTATCGGCGACCCCGACTACATCGCCAGCCAGTACACGTCTTACACGGCACCGCCGTCTGGCGTGAACTACATGCACTACGCCAACTCGCGCGTCGACGAACTGCTCGAGGCGGGCCGGACGACGACCGACCAGGCCGAACGTTACGGCCTCTATAGCGAGTTCCAGCAGATCGTCACCGCTGAGCTTCCCAAGGTCTTCCTCTACGTCGATCCCGAGATCTACGCGGTCGCGACTGATCTAGAAGGCATCTCGCCCGCCAACGGTGTCGGGCTCCTCCGCAGCCTGTACTGGAACATCTTCGAATGGCGGCCGAAAGGGAACTAACGGTTCGTGAGCAGGCTAATCTTCAAGCGGCTCGTGATGTTGATCCCGCTCCTGTTCGGGGTGTCGCTGTTCGCCTTTCTGCTGATCTCGACGGCACCGGGCGATCCCGTCGCCGCCCTGATCAACCCGGTCGACTCGAGCATCGACGTGACGGCGCTTGAAGCGCGCAGACAAGCCCTTGGCCTGAGAGACTCCCTACCCGTCAGGTACGCCCGATGGGTAGGGCAACTCCTCACCGGCAACCTCGGCCGCTCTTACGCGACGGGCAGGCCCGTGCTTGCCGAGATGCTGAACCGGGTTGGAGCGACCACCCAACTGGCGTTCACGGCGGTCGCGGTCGGGCTGGCGATCGGGGTGCTCGCAGGCGCCGCTTCCGCGCTTAGACGCGGCACCTGGCTCGACACCCTGATCACCTTGGCAGGCTTCCTGGTGGTAGCCACACCGCCGTTCTTCCTGGGGCTCGCGCTGATCTTCCTGCTGTCTTTGCAGTTGAACCTCTTCCCGACGGGAGGCATGCTGACTCTGGGCTCGGGTGGCGGGCTAGGGGACCGGTTGAGCCATCTCGTGATGCCTGCGATCGTCCTCGCTCTGCCGTTCATCACCGAAGTCACCCGCTACACGCGTGGCGGGCTCATAGACGTACTGAAGCAGGACTTCATTCGCACGGCCCGTGGCAAGGGTCTACGTCCTCGACGCGTGGTTCTCGTGCACGCGTTGCGCAACGCCCTCATGCCCCTGGTAACGATCACGGCGTTGGCCCTGCCGACGCTGCTCGGCGGCGCGATAATCACCGAGACGGTGTTCCAGTGGCCCGGGCTCGGAACCCTGACCATCGACGCGGTGCACCAGCGCGATTACCCGATCATCCTAGCCGTGACTCTCTTCTCCGCGCTGACGGTGATAGCGGCCAACCTGCTGGCCGACATCGCGTACTCGGTGGTAGACCCACGGGTCAGGTATGAACCGTGAGCGCTTCCGTGAGGAGCGCGCGGCTCGCGAGGCCGGCGGGCGTCGTGGGGCAGCTCCGTCAGTTCCTGCGGTACCCCCCTACGGCCATAAGCCTGGCGCTGCTCGCGACGGTTATCGCGATCGCCGTCTTCGCCACGGACGTCGCACCCCACGACCCCTTCGCGATAGGCCTCGCCACCCCCCGCAGCATGCCAACCGGTGCCAACCCCCTTGGCGTCGATTCGATCGGCCGCGATGTCCTCAGCCGGCTGATCTTCGGCGCGAGAGCCTCCCTGCTGGTCGGGTTCGGCGCGGTCGCGATCCAGGCCGTCTTGGGCATCGCTGCCGGCGTGACAGCAGGTTACTTCCGAGGTCCCGTCGACGCGGTACTTATGCGGGTCGCGGACGTCATCCTCTCCTTCCCGCTCTTCGTGGTCGTGGTCGCCGCCGTCGCCATCGTGGGGCCCAGCATCACCAATGTGATCCTCGTGGTTGGCCTGCTAGGTTGGCCACGCATGGCGCGCATCGTCCGCTCCCAAGTGCTCTCGCTACGGAACGAGCTCTTCATCGAGGCGCTGGGCGCGTTGGGCGCCGGTCATCGACGCATCCTCTTCAATCACATCCTGCCCAACCTCATACCTACGGTCCTCATCACGGCGACCTTCGAGGTCGCGCGCGCGATCCTCTTGGAGGCCAGCCTCAGCTTCCTTGGCATGGGCGTGCAGCCACCTGTCCCCAGTTGGGGCAACATCCTAGCCGAGGCTCAGTCCCTTCTCGTCCTGCAGCGGATGCCATGGCTGTGGGTTCCCGCCGGCTTCGCCCTCATGGCGGTCATCCTCTCGGTCAACTTCGTAGGGGATGGCCTAAGAAACGCGCTCGATCCACGCCAACGCAGTTGAGCTCCTCGTAAGCAAAGGAACCGGATGCCCCAACGAGACGCAACGCCAGCCCAGCCACTCGCCGAAGCCAAGCGGCTCCACGAGCGGTTCATCACGATCGACGCGTGCGCGCCGATCCTTAACGACTTAGACAACGCCTACTTCTGGCTGGACGGGATGGCCACTTGCGGCTTCGCGACGCTGGCCCTGCCGGAGCACAGTCTCGCGGAGACCACACTGCGGATCGCGAAATGGTACCAGCAGGCCCGCAAGTACGAGACCACCGTCCTCCAGGTCCTCGATGTGAGCGATATCAGGAAGGCGAAGGCACAAGGCAAGCTCGGGGTCGTGCTTGCGTTCCAATCGACGAACGCCTTGGGAAACGACTGGGCGATGGTCGAGCTCTACCACCGCCTGGGGGTTCGGGCGATGCTGTTGGCCTACAACCAAGGTGAGGCGGGCGGTGACGGCTGCTTAGAACCACGGAACGGCGGTCTGACCCGGTTCGGTCGTCAGGTCATCGTCGAGATGAACCGCGTCGGCATGCTCGTTGACCTCTCGCACTGTGGGGTCCGAACCGCGCTCGAGGCTGCCGAGGCCTCGAGCGAACCCGTGGCGATAACCCACACGGGCGCTAAGGCCGTCTACGATCATCCCCGAACCGTTCCCGACGAGCTACTCATCGCCGTCGCGGCTCGCGGTGGCGTGATCGGCATCAACAGCCACCCGGCCTTCATCGACGGGACCTCGTCGCCGCCGCTCACCAGCGTCGTGGATCACCTCGACCATGTCGTCGAGCTAGTAGGGGTCCAGCATGTCGGGCTCGGTCTGGACTTCTCACAGCACCCCGATGCGAACGGCATGTCGTTGGCGCGTTACGCGAAGCTACTCGAGGAAGGGCTCTGGACGCCACAGACCCTGGTCTCCCCGCCCTGGTACTACCCCATCCCGAGCCCAGCGGAGATCCCGCTCCTGACCGTCGAACTCCTCGGGCGAGGCTACTCGGAATCCGACATCGACGCGATCCTGGGCGGCAACTTCATGCGCCTCCTGGAGGCCGTCTGGAAACCCGGCCACGCGACCCCTGCCATAGCCAAGACGTGACGCGAGCCGCGTTGGAGCGCGTCCTAGTGGTCGTTCCCCACTGCTCGGGCCACGTGCCGTACGACATCGCGACGGCCATGCTGGGGAAGGAACACCTGACGTCGGCGGACAGACGAGACCTCGAGAAACGGCATCTCCTCCAGTCCGACCCTTACACCGATCACATCTTCCATCTGCCGGGCGCCGTGCACCTGTACGCCACGGTCTCGCGCTTCGTCGTCGACCTCAACCGCGCGCCCCACGACCTCTCAGCGAACGGCGTGGTCAAGAGCAACGACTTCGACGGCAACCCGCTCTATCCGGCGGCCGCCGAGCCCGACCGGACCGAGCGGGAGCACCGCATCCGCCGTTACTGGGCCCCGTTCCACCGGCAGCTGGAGCAGCAGCTGGCCACGGCGTCGGTCGACCTGCTGGTAGATGCCCACTCGATGACACCCACCGGACCGGTCATCGGCCCGGATCACGGCCGCCCGCGGCCGGCGTTCACCCTCGGGAACCTGGGAAGTGAGGACGGAGGGTGCTTGCCCGATCCCGGCTGGGTGACCATCTCTCCTGCCATCGCCCGCGAGCTGGCCGCCAGGCTCGATGCGTACGCCGCGGACCTGTTGGAGGAGTGGCCGGTTGACTTGCGCAGAGTGACGCTCAATGCCCCGTTCGCCGGAGGGGGCACGCTGCGAACGTATTGCGACCCGCAGCGCGAGCACCGAGTGGCGGGCTTCGCAATCGAGATCAACCGTTCCCTCTACCTGGATTCCGCGGGAGAGCCTAAGTGGCGGGAGATCGAGCGGCTGAACCGGGTGATGCGAACACTCGTTGATGATGCGCTTAGGGCGGTGGAGGCTGCGAGGTCGGGGGGCTGAAGTTTGGGATCCCGGATCCCTCGACCTCGACATCGGACGAGGCATGCGATTCGATGCGCCCCGCCTATACTTCCCCCACGGAATGCAGACACCAACGACCTCACCCTCACCCACGGCGAGCGCGCCATGACACTCGACACCCGCACGGTGTTCGTCATGGGTGTCGGCTTCTTGGCGGTCACCACGATCACCTTGGGCCTGTTGATCCGCACCCTGCCGAAAGACACGCGGCGCAGCGCCCTCGTGGGCACCCTTGCCACCGCCACGCTTGGGCTCTCCTGGACGCTGGTCGCGCTCGAGGGCCTGGTGCCCGAACTGTGGTCGGTGTTGGGCGCCAACCTGCTGTACCTCATCGCCGCGGCGCTGGTGTATCAGAGCATCCGACTCCTGGACGGCGAGAAGGCGCATGCCGGCGTCTACGCGTACGTCGTCGCTCCCGCCATCGTGGCCATCTTGGTGGCGCGGTACGTGGTGGACGCGTATTCGGTGCGCGTGATCGTGATGTCGGTGGCGCTGGCGCTGCTGCTCGCACTGGCCTCGCGCCGGTTGTTCGCGGCGCCACGGGGCGCTCCGCACAACCCCGGTAGGCGAGCGGCCGCCTACTGGATGGCCACGTCCGCCGGGGTGCTGGCCACGAGGGTGGTAGTCACCGTGGTCCAGGGCGGCGCGCCGCCGTTGCTCGAGCAAGACGTTTTTCCTAGCTTGTCCGTCGCCGTCAGCGTGGTCATCGCACTCGGTGCCGTGTTCGCCTACTTCCTCGTCTTCAGCGGCCGCGTCACGGCGGAGCTGACGGTGCAGGCGCATCTAGACCCCCTCACGGAGCTGCTGAACCGCCGGGGCTTCGAGGAGCGCGCCAAGCAGGAGCTGAGTCGCGCGGCTCGCAGCGGTTCGCCCGTCAGCCTCCTGATGCTGGACGCCAACGAGTTCAAGAGCATCAACGACAACTGGGGCCACCAGGCGGGCGACAGCGCGCTGCGCGCCATCGCGAACGGCATCCTGGCGTGTGTCAGGTCGTACGATCTGGTCGCGCGTCTTGGCGGCGACGAGTTCGTTGTTCTACTGCCGGGCCTCGATGCGGAGTCCGCCACCGCCCTGGTGCCCCGTTTGAGGGAGTCCATCGCCAAGCAACCGACAGAGCACGGGGGTCGTCTGGACGTCAGCATCGGCCGGGCTAGCTTGGTGGCCGGGCGCGCGGGCGGCGCGCTAGTAGAGCCGTCTGGTGCGGACTCCGACGTGACGAAGACGTTGCAGCGACTACTTACTGCCGCGGATGGGGACCTTTACGGGGTGAAGCACACGCGGTTCTAGGCTCCTCGCGCACTACGCCCTTGATGGCGAGGCGATTAGCCCCTGACCGAGACGAGTAGCTCTTCGACCCGCCCCTTAGCTTGAGCTGCTGCAGCTTCGTTGAGGAACGACAACCGGATGCGACGACCCAGAACGTCGTCGGTCGTGAGCGCGAACTCCCTGGACGCCGCGTACAGCACTTCCGCCTCGATGTAGGGGTAGCCGACGACAAGGCGCTCACCGAAGCCGGCTTGGGCCAGTAGCGCCACCTGCCGAGCGCGGCTCCCGTAAGCCGAGTTGAGATGCGCAGCCTGATCTGGCGCGAGCCCGAACTCTCGTACCAGGAGCTCAGCGCCGCGTGCGTCGTAGTCCTCGCCACCAGCGAGCATGAGATGCTCGGTAGCTGACGCACGGCTTGGTGCCAGCCCACCGCGCCTCACCGCTGTGTCGATCGCGTCTTTGGCCATCCTGCGGTACGTGGTCCACTTGCCGCCGGTGATCGTCACGAGCCCTGCTTCGCTTACTACCACCGTGTGGTCGCGAGATATGCTCGCGGTTCCTGCAGCTCTTCCACGCGAATCGGAGGTACCGGAGCTTCCGTCCGCATTCGCGCGCCCAGCATGTCCGTGGTGACCCGCTCGCACCAGTGGTCTGAGCCCCGACCATGCTGCTAGGATGTCCGATCGCTCCACTGGAAACTCGAAGTAGTGCCGCAGGTGTCGAAGGATGTATTCGATGTCCTCTTCTGTCGGCCTGGGTGCTACGTCCACGGCCGCAGGGTGGTCGGTGGTGCCTACGAGGGTATGGCCCAGCCATGGCAGCAAGAACAGTACGCGACCATCCTCTGTCTTGGGTATCAGCAGACCCGTGTCGGGAGGACAGAGGTTGCCTGGTAAGACAACATGCGTGCCCGAGCTCACTTCGAGCATCGGCTCTACGCCCGCTTCGTCCATCCTGCGTACCGCGTCGACGAACGGACCAGCGGCATTGATCACGACTCGCGCCCGGATCTCGAAGGTGGAGGGCGGTTGGTCGCCATTAGTCGCCGCGTCGATCGGCCCCGGTCCCGGTCGCCGATCTGCGGCCACGACGCCAGCGACGACTCCGCGCTTCTTGATCAGAGCGAGAGCCTCGACGTAGTTGGCCACGACCGCGCCCTGCTCCTTGGCGGTGATGGCGAGAGCGATGTTCATGCGCGCGTCGTCGAACTGACCGTCGTGGTACTCGACGGCCCCGTGCAACGAGGCCGCCTTCAGGGACGGGAAGTAGTGCAGCGCCGCCTTGCGGTTCACCCACTTGCTCGGCTCCAGGTTGGATCGCCCCGCTAGGAGGTCGTAGAGCTTGAGCCCCGCTACGTAATAGGGAGCTTCCCAAGCGGCATAGAGCGGCGTCATGAGCCTCAACGACCGCGTAAGGTGTGGAGCGTTCCTGAGTAGGAGCCAGCGCTCCCTAAGGGCGTCCCTAACGAGGTCGAACTGCCCGCGGTCGAGGCGCTTGACAGCCTGCTCTAGGTACCGAACACCCCCATGAAGGAGCTTGGTGCTACGGCTGCTGGTGCCGACCGCGAAGTCTCCCCGCTCTACCAAGGCGACGGAAAGGCCGCGGGACGCGGCGTCGAGGGCCGCGCCGGCGCCCGTAGCTCCGCCGCCGATCACAAGTACGTCGAACTCCTCGGTGGCTAGGCGTCGCAAGCACGCTTCGCGTTCTGCGCCGGCGTTCGTGAGGGAGGCGAGAGGGGTCATCGCGCCTTACGAGTTCTTGACGAGGAGTTCGGCAGTCGGTTGATCGATGATCAGCGTGTTCAGGAAGCCGCCGCGCAGCGCTCCCAGGAGGCCCGGGAGCTTCTTCTCGCCCGCCACGAGGCAGATCGCGTGCTGGTGGTCGGCGAGCGTGGCCAGCTCGGGGCCGCTCGACCGGAGGTTCATCTCGATGTCCTTGTAGCTGCCATCTACGCGGAAGAAGACCGTGCCTATGTCGCCCACGACGCCTTGGTTGCGCAGAGCGATGAACTCGCGGTTCTCTACGTAACCGGCCCGATAGACGTAGGAGTCGGCGTCCGGTACCCCGATGCTGAAGAGCAGGATCTGGGCCGTCTCGGCGATGGTTCGTATGCGCCTGATTGAGCGCTCCCGGAACATCGCCTCCTTCGTGTTCGGGTCGTCGAAGTACGCCGGGATCGGGAGCAGGTGCGCAGCAGCCGTGTAGTTCTGGGCGAAGGTCGAGATGATCTCGGCAGCGAACTCGGTCCCGAGCCCGCTGTTGCCCGAGCCGTTCAATTGGACGATAGTGACCCCTGGTAGCGGCTTGGGGATCAGGCTCTTGGCTAGCAGCGAGATCGTCGCCCCCCATGCCAGTGAGATCGTGCTCCCCGCTTTGACGAGCCCGTTCAGGTAGTGCGCGGTGAACGCCGCAACGCTGCGCTGGCGCTCCTCGACGCGTTGGTCGGGTGGGCACGGCACGACCTTGACGTCGGCGAGGTGGAACATGTCCTCGAGTTTGGTCTCGATCGACAGCTGACGCTCGCGATGGTCGTTGATCCGGAACTCAACGAGGCCGCTCTCCTTCGCCCAGCTCAACAGGCGCGAAACGGTTGGCCGCGGGAGGCCGATCTGCTTGGCGATCTCCGTTGTAGTCAGGCCGAGGAGGTAGTACATCCGCGCGACACGCAGGGCGTCATCGAACGCCTCGTCGCCACCCGGGATGCGGCGCGTCATGAGGATGCGCCCTCCGCCCGCGCCATGAGGTGGTTGAGGAGGTCTTCCATGCCGCCCACCACGAGGTCAGGCGCCGCGTCGCTGTTAGGCGCATCGGTACCAGCCGCCTCGCCGGTGAGGGTGAGTATCGCCTGGAAGCCGTTCTCGTTGGCCATGCGGACGTCAGTGTAAAGGCGGTCGCCGACGAACGCGACGCGTTGGTCCGCGACGGATCCCAGGCGGGCCCGGATCTCTTCCGCCATCGATCGGCTCGGCTTGCCCAAGTTCACGGGCACCCGTCCCGAGGACGCCTCGAGCAGGGCGGCGAAGGCGCCGCAGTCCGGAAGCGGGCCATTCGGGCTAGGGCAAACCCGATCCGGATGGGTGGCGAAGTACGGAACGCCCGCCATCAGGAACGCGTTGGCCTCGGCGAGCTTCTCGTACGTCAGGCTCGTGTCGTAGGTGAGGAGCACGGCCTGTGGGTCGTTATTTTCGTGCGCCACGCCAGCCCGGCGGTACTCGGCCATCACTTCGTCCGTGCCAACGATGTACACGTTCGCCAGCCCACGCTGTAGCAAGTACGAGGCCGCTACCTCGTTGGAGGTCACGACCTGCTCGGGCGTGACCATGATGCCCATGGCGCCGAGCTTCTCCACGTAGTGCCTTACCGTGCGGCTGGAGTTGTTCGTCGCAAAGACGTGCGGTAGTCGGCTCGATCGCAGGTACCGCAGCAGCTCCACGACGCCCGGCAGGAGCCGATCCCCCAGATAGATGGTCCCGTCCAGATCGAACGCGAAGGCGTCCGCGAGCCGGGGCGACAGAGCTTCCGTTACATATGTGCTGTTGAGGTGCACAGGTGGCGAGAGTCTACACCCCTTCTTTCGGTAGGTCAATCCTGGCAGTTATTGGGGCAGCTTCAGCCCGCGGCACATTTGTGTTGCTTGACTTGACATGTGTGCTCGCCTCCCGTACCATGCCTGCACGCTGCAAGGACAGCCAGCCGGTGTGTGAGTACTTGGACCCCCCTGTATCTAGGTCGAGCGGCCTCCGCTTCGGAGTTCGCGAAGCGCACGGGTCGATGACGCGTCGGCCGGGCAGCAGAGGTAGGGCGAGGTGAACGCGGGCTCGTACCTGTGGGCAAGGCTCTTCCGGAGCCTGTTGACGCTGTTCGTGATCCTGCTCGTTGTCTTCCTGGCCACGCGCTTATCTGGCGATCCGACCCAGTGGCTCCTTGGCGACATGGCCACGCCCGAGCAGCAGGCGACCCTGCGGAGCGAGCTCGGCATCGACAAGCCGATCCCAGAGCAGTTCGTCAGGTACCTACGCCAGATCGTCAGGGGCGACTTCGGCACGAGCTATTTCGAGCATCGCGACGTACTGGTCGTGCTCGGTGAGCGCTTGCCTCCCACCGTCCAGCTGATGGCCCTCGCGATCGCTTTCGGCTTCGCCCTCGGCATCGCGATAGGCATCATCGCAGCCGTCAACCACAACAGCTGGATCGACCGATCTCTGATGATGGTGACGTTCTGGATGTACGCCGTGCCGAACTTCGTGCTGGCGATCGCCATGATCCTGCTCTTCAGCCTGTGGCTTCACTGGCTACCCAGTTCCAGCTACGGAACGTGGGCGCATGCCGTTATGCCTACCTTGGCGCTCGGCGCGAGCCACGCCGCGCTCGTGGCGAGGATCACTCGGAGTTCCATGCTCGACACGTTGGGTCAGGACTACGTGCGCACCGCCGCGTCGAAGGGTGTCGCGCGGCATCTGATCGTCCTCAAGCATTGTCTGCGCAACGCGCTCCTGCCTGTCGTCACCTTGGTAGGACTGGTGGCGGGTAGCCTCGTCGGCGGTTCCGTCGTCATCGAGACGGTCTTCGCATGGCCAGGTGCCGGCCGCCTGATCGTCAACGCCGTCTTGGTGCAGGACTACCCGGTCCTCCAAGTAGCCGTGCTGCTCGTCGCCGCGGTCGTCATAGTCACGAACTTCCTGGTTGACGCCGCCTACGCCCTTATCGACCCGAGGGTTCAGTATGAGCGATAGCGCCGTGAGGGACGGTGCCGGCGCGGCGACCGCGCAGGCTGCGCGGGACGACCGACTCGAGCGTCGACCCCGCCGCCGCAAGATCCCGTGGGTGATATGGATCTCGATCGGCCTTCTGGCCGTGGCGGTCCTTGTCGCGCTTCTGGCACCGCTGCTCGAACCGTATCGCCCCACCGCGCAAAGCCTGAGGGCTCGACTCGCTCCTCCTGCCGGTTTCGGCGGAAGCGTCGCGCATGTTCTCGGCACCGATCATCTTGGACGCGACATCCTGTCGAGGCTCATCGAGTCGCTCAGGATGACGCTGTTCATCGCGGCGATGGGAACGCTGATCGGCGCCGTGGTGGGCGTAGGTTTGGGCCTGCTCGCCGGCACGGCCGGCGGCTTCTTGGACAGCTTGATCATGTTCCTCGTCGACATCCAGTTGGCTGTCCCCTTCACGTTGGCCGCGCTCACCGTCATCGGTATCTTCGGCACCAGCATCGCCATCCTCATCCCCGTCATCGGCTTGGCGGGTTGGAGCCAGTACGCGCGTCTTACGAGGAGTCAGGTACTCAGCGTCAGGCAGACGCTGTACGTAGAGGCCGTCCAGGCTCTTGGCGGGTCGCAGCCGCGCGTCGCGCTACGCCACGTCCTTCCGAACGTAACGTCGCCGATTATCGTTCTGGTCACCTATACGTTCAGCCAGATCATGCTTCTCGAGTCCTCACTGTCGTTCCTAGGACTGGGCGTGCAACCGCCGCAGATGTCGCTTGGGATGATGGTCGGCGATGGTCGCAACTACCTGATCGGTAGCTGGTGGATAGCCATAGCCCCCGCCGTGGTACTGGTCGCCATAACCGTCGCGCTCGCTCTGTTCGGCGATTGGCTTCGCGACCGGCTCGACCCAAGGCTCGAGAGGTGATCGCCATGTGAGACGAGCCGCGGCGTCGTTAGGAGAACTTCCTCGCACCCTTTGTCGAGACCCCAGGAGGATCGCGTGAGTAGAGAATTCATAAAGTTTCCGAGGCGGCTGGCCGGCGCCTGCTTGCTGGTCGGCATGCTCGTTGGCTCCGCCGCCTTCGCCCAGACCAGGGACGTCCTGCGCGTGGGCCTAGGCGATATGCCGACGATGCTGGACCCCCAGGCCTACGCCAGCATCACCGGACTCCGTTTCTACACGAACGTCTTCGATGCTTTGATGAAGCTAGACCCGTTCACCTCGGAGATAGAGCCGGCCCTGGCCACCGACTGGCAGCGCCTTAGCGACACGACCCTCGAGCTCCACCTCCGCCAAGGCGTGCTGTTCCACGACGGCACCCCGTTCACTGCCGCGGACGTCAAGTTCAGCATCGACAGGGTGATCGGAGGCGGCTCGCTCTTCGCGAACGCCAGGGCCATGTTGAGCGTCATCGACCACGTGGAGATCGTGGACGACCTGACCGTGCGCGTGGTCACGGCGGCGCCCGACCCCGTCCTCGAGCTGCGCCTGGCGAACTTGTGGGGCGATTGGATCGTACCCAAGGCGTACGTCGAGGAGCATGGCGACGAGTACTTCCAGCGCAACCCCATCGGAACGGGGCCGTTCATGGTCACCCTCTTCGAACCCGACCGCGTCGAACTCACTGCGTTCGATGGATATTGGGGCGAGAAGCCGAACGTGCGCAAGGTCGAGTACCGCGGCATCCCGGAGGCGACCGCGCGCCTGACTGCGTTAGTCAACGACGAAGTAGACATCATGAGCCCGGTGGTATCCGATCAGATCGAAGCTCTCTCCACGTACTCCAACGTCACCGTCCAGTGCCACCCGCAGAACCTGGTACACCTACTGACCTACAACACCGCCAACCCACTCATGGCTGACCCGCTGCTGCGGCAAGGTATCAACCTGGCGATCGACCGCGACCTGATCATCGAAACACTGTGGGCTGGTCGTGCCTCCGCCACCCGCGGCTTCCAGTTCGAGGACTTCGGCGACATGTACCTCGAGGACGTCCCCTACACCGAGTACGACCCGGAGCGGGCGCGCGAACTCATCGAGGCCTCCGATTACGCGGGCGACACGCTCTACTACGACCTCGTTCCCGGCTACTACGAGAACGACCTGCAGGCCGCCGAGGCCATCGTCGAGATGCTGGCCGAGGTCGGCGTCAACGTGCAGATCCGCGCCACTACCAAGTTCTGGCAGAACCCTGACAGGGCGATACACCCATGGTCGTACGCCGAGCGGTTCCCCGATCCGGTCGCTGGACTGTGGTTGCTCTTCGGCGCCGACAGCAGCAGGCAAGCCAAGGGTCAGAACGACTGGATAGACGCAAGCCAAGAGTTCAACGCTACTGGCTACGCCCTCGCCGGCACCGTAGACCAGGCTACGAGGAATGCCCTATGGGCCGACCTGCATGCAATGTGGCTCACCGAGGCCCCTGGCACCACGCTGTGGCGTAGCGCCATCTGCACGGGCGTGAACAACCAGGTCAACTGGAACATCTACCCGACGCAGACCATGGACTTCGGTGCGGCGAACCTGAGCTTCAAGGACTAGGCCAGCTAGGAGGAAAGAGCGGGTGTCCACGACAACAACTTGTCGTGGACACCCGCCGATAGCGATGGAACGGCATCAGTTGTTGATAGCGCACCGGGGGTGGAGCACGCGCTTCCCTGAGAACTCGGTCCCCAGCATCGCCGCGGCGCTGAGCGCAGGCGCCGACGAGGTAGAGATCGACCTGAGGGTAAGCCGCGATGGTGGCGTCTTCCTGCTCCACGACGAAACTCTCGACCGGGTCACGGACCTGGAGGGACCTATAGGGAGCTTCGCCAGCAGCGAGCTTGAGCACTGCACGGTGAGGAACCTCGACGGCACGGGTTTGGTCGGTCTCGGCTTGCCGACCTTCCGGCAGGTTCACGACGTGTTCGGCGGCCTGATCACGTTCAACATCCACGTGAAGGAAGCCCCCGGTATCGACATAGCACTGGCAGAGATCCGTGACTGCCTGGGCGTCAAGAACACGAAGGACCACTACGTCGCGAGCGATGCGAAGACGCTGCGAGCGGCCCGTACCCTCATGCCTGGGGTCGGCCGGTGCCTCGTCAGCGACCGGACCGAAGCCATAGGACCGCTGCTGGATACGGCAACGTCCCTCGGGTGCGAACGGGTTCAGTTCTTCGTCGGCAACTGCGCGCCAGCCGATGTCGCGGCGGCCAAGGCTCGCGGTCTCGTGACCAATTACTACTTCGCCGATAGCGTCGCCGAAGCCGGCGAGTTGCAGCACTGGGGCATAGACGCGGTGTTGACCAACGACATCGGGCCGTTGGCGGTGGCCCGTCGGGATCAGGCGGTCGAACCCACCTGAGGCGGTCGCGCCAGCCTTGGGCTGGCGGGTACGATGCCGACCGGATGACCCGGAGAGCCCACTTCACCGAGCCGACCACCGACTACTGGCAGCGTTTCGTCCGCGAGGACGAGCTGCCGGATGCCGCGCGCCCCGGCGACGGCCCGTGGCAGTACGGTTACCCGGTGAGGCTCCCCGACGGGCGCTTCCTGGTGCTGCCGATAAGGCAGCTTAGGGCGGACCCGTCGCTGGCCGTCGCCTCGCTCATAAGCAACCAGGCGTCGCTCGAAGTGGTCGATGCACTGGGCGTGATGCTCGCTCGGCTCCTGGAGCCGTATGCGCCGGAGGTGGTCATCGGCATGCCGACGCTCGGGTTGGCCTTCGCCCCGGTGGTCGCCAGGGAACTGGGCCTCGAGCGGATGGTGCCGCTGAGCTACTCGCGGAAGTACTGGTACGACGAGGCGCTGTCGGCGAAGGTGCAGTCGATCACGGCTCCGGACGACTCCAAGCGCGTTTACCTCGATCCGAACCTGGTGCCGCTCCTACGTGGCCGTCGGGTCGTGCTGGTCGATGATGCCGTCAGCAGCGGCGCTACCCTCGACGCGCCATGGCGGCTTGTCGAGTCGCTCGGTGTCGAGGTCTTGGCCTGTGGCGTGGTGATGCGGCAGAGCGATCGCTGGGTGGCCACCCTCGGGCCTGAGCGGGCGGCGAAGGTGGTTGGGGTGTTCGATACGCCGTTGTTGACGGCTGTGGCGGGTGGGTGGGTAATACGGTGACGGGACACTGCGGACCGACCCCGTCCAGATCTTGAGGGGCTTCCATAGCCAAGACGGCCGAATCCTGTGAGCTGGGATTATCGTTTTAGTCAAGCGTGAACGAGTTATATCTGGCTGGTCTCAATCGGTCATCGCAACGGTGGCAGCATATGCCTCTGAAGGTGATCTCCAGTCAAGGGTCTTGCGGGGGCGACGGTTGAGGCTGACTTCTACCTCTTGTAATCGGGTTTCGCTGATGTTGCTGAAGTCGATGCCGTGCGGGAAGTGCTGGCGTAGGAGGCCGTTGGTGTACTCGTTACTGCCCCTCTGCCAGGGGCCGTGCGGGTCGCAGAAGTAGACTTGCACGCCGGTATCAACGGTGAAAAGTCAGCGTGGTAGCTCATCTCCTTGCCCTGGTCCCAGGTGAGTGAGCGCCTAAGCGCTTCGGGTAGCTCGGTGATGCGCGCTGCTAGCGCAGTCACGAACGTGCGCCGCCGTGCGGCTGTGCCGCAGGTGCAACAGCATCAGGTAGCGCGTCTTGCGCTCGACCAGCGTGCCGATGGCGCCCTTGCCCTCCTTGCCGATGATCAAGTCGCCCTCCCAGTGGCCGGGCACAGCACGGTCTTCGGTCTCGGCGGGGCACTCGCTACATGGGATCCGAGAGCGTAGGAAGGGCTAGTTGATTTGGGAACCGTCGTTATGGTGAGCGGACCCCGTTCGCCGGTCCACTACTGGTGAGGGGTTCCTGTCTCGACTCTATCAGTCAGGGCTTCCAGCGCTTC